>JASHRZ010000599.1 GCA_030037055.1 Alphaproteobacteria bacterium | reverse complement strand
CGGCTCACGTCACCGGCAAGCGGCGGTGGAACTCCGGCCGGTCCCAGGCGCCCGTCTTGAGAATCTCGGCGAGCGCCGCAGCGGCGTCCCAAGCATCGACGAAGCGCGTATAGAGCGGCGCGAAGCCGAAGCGCAGGATGTCGGGGGCGCGGAAATCGCCGATGACGCCGCGTGCGATCAGCGCCTGCATGACGGGCCAGCCCTCGGCGTGGCGGAAGCTCGCCTGGCTGCCGCGGCGCTCGCCCGCGCGCGGCGACAGCAGGCTCAAGCCCAGCCCCGCAGCCTCCTGCTCGACCGCAGCGATGAAAGTCTCGCCGAGGCGCAGCGATTTCTCCCGTAGCGCCGCCGGCGCCACCCCGAGCAGCCGGTCGACGCCCGCCTCCAGCGCCGCTAGCGACAGCACCGGCGGCGTGCCGCAGACATAGCGGCCGATGCCCGGCGCCGGGCGGTAGCTGGGCGCAAACGCGAAAGGCTCGGCATGGCCGAGCCAGCCCGAGAGCGGCTGTTGGAAGCGTTCCTGGTGGCGCGGGGCGACCCAGACGAAGGCCGGCGCGCCCGGCCCGCCATTGAGGAATTTATAGCCGCAGCCGACGGCGAAATCGGCGCCGGCGGCGCCGAGATCGACCGGCACGGCGCCGGCGCTGTGCGCGAGGTCCCAGAGCATGAGCGCGCCTTGCGCCTGCGCCGCCGCGGTGACCGCCGCCAGATCGTGCATGGCGCCGCTGCGGTAGTTGACGTGGGTGAGCATCACCACCGCCGTCTCCCTGTCGATCGCGCCGGCGATCGCCTCGCCTTCAACCAGGCGCAGACCGTGGCGCTCGCCGAGGAGGCCGATCAGCCCTTGCGCCATGTAGAGGTCGGTGGGGAAGTTCTCGCGCTCGGAGAGGATGACCTTTCGCCCCGGGTTGAGGCTCAGCGCAGCCGCCAGCACCTTGAAGAGGTTGACCGAGGTCGAATCCGCCACCACCACTTCGCCGGGGCCGGCGCCGATGAGGCGCGCGATCTTGTCGCCGACGCGCCGCGGCATGTCGATCCAGCCATGCTTGTTCCAGCTGGTGACGAGGTCCTCGCCCCATTCGCGCTCGATAAGCTCGGCGATCCGGTCCGGCGTCGCCTTGGGGAGGGCGCCGAGCGAGTTGCCGTCGAGATAGACCACTCCTTCCGGGAGCGTGAACTCTTCGCGCAGCGCCGCGAGCGGATCTTCGGCATCGAGCGCGGCGCAGCGTGCGCGGTCGAGCCGGCTCATGCCGCGCCGCGCTCGGCGAGCCGGCGCGCCAGCCGGACGATGCGCCGTCCCGCCTCTTCGAGACGGGCGTCGGGCAGGCTCAGCGCGAGCCGGAGATGGCCGACGGCGCTTGCCCCGAAACCGTCGCACGGTAGCGCCGCCACGCCTTCCCCATCGAGCAGCGCACGGGCGAATGCCTCGGCGCTGAGCCCCGTGCCGCGGATGTCGAGCAGCACGAACATGCCGCCTTCGGGCGGGATCGCCCGGCAGCGCGGCGCTTCGGCGAGGATGCCGGCGAGCAGCGCGGCGCGGCGGCGATAATCCCCGGCGATTGCCGCCGCCTCCGGCAAATCGGTCTCCAGCGCCTTGAGCGCGCCGAGCTGGATGAAGGGCGGGCCGCCATAGAGCATGCACAGCAGGAGGTCGAAGAGATGCGTGATGAGCTGGCCGGGGCCGACGACCCAGCCCAGGCGGAAGCCCGGCATGGCGTGCGATTTGGAGAGGCTCGAGACCACCACCGTGCGCTCGGCCATGCCCGGCAAGCTGCGCGGGCTGAGATGCGGGCGGGCGAAGGCGAGGTCCTCATAGACCTCGTCCGAAAACAGCCAGAGATCGTGCCGGCGGGCGAGGGCGGCGATGGTCTCGATCTCCGCGCGGGTGAAGACGGCGCCGGTCGGGTTGTGCGGGCTGTTGATCCACAGCACGCGGCTGCGCGGGCTTATCGCCTCCGCCAGCGCCGCGAGATCGGGATGAAACCCGGTCTCGGGCCGGAGCGGCACGGTGACTAGGCGCGCGCCGGCGGCGCCGGCGACGGCCTCGTAGGTGGCGTAGGTCGGCTCGAGCGCCACGACCTCGTCGCCAGGCCCGGCGATGCATTGGAGCGCGGCGAAGAGTCCGGCTTGCGTTCCCGGCACCACTGCGACGTGCTCGGCGCGGGTCGCTGTGCCGCTGCGGCGCTCGACGCGGGCGGCGATGGCGGCGCGCACCGCCGGCAGGCCGATGATCGGCGAGTACCCGGTCTTTCCGCTCTGGAGCGCGGCCACGGTCGCGGCGATCACCGCTTCGGGCGCATGCTGGTCGGGATCGCCCACGGTGAGGAGCAGCACGTCGCGGCCCTGAGCGCGCTGGCGCATCGCGTCGAAATGCACGCTCCAGGCCCGGGCGCCCTTGCCGGCAATGCGGCCGACCAGCGGCGAGAACTGCATGGCCACTCTCCTCGGCGGCATGAGGTGATCACGGGTCAGGCTTTAGCCTAGACCCTTGCGCGCGGCTGGAAAAGCGATCCTCCCTGCCTCTAGACTGGACGGCCGCAACGGGCAGCAGCGAGGGAAGGTCGAGATGGAGACCCTTTACGACCGCGCCGCCGAGGATCTCGGCAACATCGTCGCGCTCGAGCATGTCAATGTGCGCATCCCCGACCAGAAGCTCGCCACAATCTTCTATGTCAGCGGCTTGGGGCTGACGCGCGACCCCTATCTCATGACCGGGGCCGACAATATGTGGATCAATATTGGCCGCAGCCAGTTTCACATGCCGGACGGCGCGCCGCAGGTGCTGCGCGGCCATGTCGCGCTCGTGCTGCCCGACCGCGAGGCGCTGCTGCGCCGGCTCGCCGGGGTGCGCCGCGACCTCGAGGGCACGCGCTTCGGCTTTGCCGAGCACAACGACCATGTCGAGGCAATGTCGCCTTGGGGCAACCGGCTGCGCTGTTATGCGCCCGATGCGCGCTTCGGCCGCATCACCCTCGGCATGCCCTATGTCGAGTTCGACGTGCCGCCGGGCACGGCGGCGGGCATCGCCCGCTTCTATCGCGAGATCCTCGCTGCGCCGGCGAGCGAGGGCGAGGACGAGGAGGGGCGGTTTGCCCGCTGCGCAGTGGGCCCCAAACAGGCCTTCGTCTATCGCGAGACCGACCGTCCGCTCCCGCCTTATGACGGCCACCATGTCCAGGTCTACCTCGCCGATTTCTCCGGCCCGCACCGGAAGCTCCGCGAGCGCGGTCTCGTCTTCGAGGAAAGCGACCAGTGGCAGTATCGCTTCAAGGACATTGTCGATCTCGACGGCGGCAAACTGCTCTTCACCCTCGAGCACGAGATCCGCAGCATGACCCATCCGCTCTTCGCGCGGCCACTGGTCAACCGCAACCCGGCGCAGAGCAACCGCAAATTCGCGCCGGGGCACGAGGATTGGCGCTGGGCGATGGCGCATGAAGATGTCCCATAGCCGCTCATGAGCGCGCGCGTGTCCGGCGCGGAGCCGGTCGACCACCTTGCCCGGGCCCGCGCCCTGGCGCCGCTGCTGACCGCGGCCGCGCCGCAGATCGAGCGAAAGCGGCGATTGACGCCCGCCGTCGTCCTCGCCCTCCACGAGGAGGGGCTCTTCCGCATGCTGCTGCCGCGTGCCTATGGCGGTGCCGAGACCGATCCGCTGCGCTTCGTCGAGATGCTGGAGGAGGTCGCACGTCACGACGCCAGCACTGCCTGGTGCCTCGGCCAGACCGGCGTCTGCGCCATGGCGGCGGCCTATTTGCCGCCGGAGAGCGCGCGCGCAATCTGGAGCGATGCGCGCGCCGTCCTCGCCTGGGGCGCCGCGGCGCCGCCGGTGAAGGCGCTTGCCGCCAAGGGCGGCTGGCGCGTGACCGGCGCGTGGTCCTTCGCCAGCGGCGGCCATCACGCCACCTGGCTCGGCGGCCATTGCATCGAATGCGAGGCCGACGGCACGCCGCGCGGGCGCACCGGCAAGCCGGTGGCGCGCACGCTCCTCTTTCCCGTCGCCAAGGCGGCCTGGACGGACACCTGGGACGTGATCGGCCTCAAAGGCACCGGCAGCGACAGCTATGCCGTGAGCGACCTCTTCGTGC
This sequence comes from Alphaproteobacteria bacterium, assembly GCA_030037055.1. Classification (GTDB taxonomy): domain Bacteria; phylum Pseudomonadota; class Alphaproteobacteria; order ATCC43930; family CGMCC-115725; genus DAHUYF01. Next base: position 2,506 of record JASHRZ010000599.1, on the reverse strand, counting down.
CGCACGCCTTCAGCTTCGACCGCGACGAGCCCGCCGAGCGGCACGTCGAGTCGCCGCTCTATCGTTTCCGCACGGATCAGATGTATGCGAGCGGCTTCGCCTGCGTGGCACTCGGGCTGGCGCGCGGCATGCTCGACGCGCTGGCCGCGCTCGCCAACGAGAAGACGCCGCGCGGCTACAAGACGACCATGCGCATGAGCGCGGTGGTCCAGACCGAGGTCGCGGAGCTGGAGGCGCGGCTGCGCTCCGCGCGGTTCTATATCCGCGGCACGCTTGAGGCCGCCTGGCGCGCGGCCGAGCGCGGCGAGCTGGCGATGAACCACCGCATGGCGATCCGGCTGGCCTCCACTCATTGCATCCGCGAAGCGCGCGCGATCGCCGGCGAGGCCTACAACGCCGCCGGCGCCACCTCGGTCTTCGCCGGCAACTCCTTCGAGCGCCGCCTGCGCGACATCAATTCGGTGGCGCAGCAGCTCCAAGGCCGCCGCTCGCATTACGAGACCGTCGGCAAATACCTCCTCGGCCTCGAGGCCGACCCCTTGTTCCTGTAAGGCTGCTTCCGCTGGACCGACAGGGTTGGCGGAGATGAGACCAAATTCTTCGTGCCATCCCGCGATCTTCTCGTCCTGAGCTTGCGCCGAAGGTGCATGTCGAAGGGCGCACGGGCGCCTATGCAGCGTCTTCACGCATTTTCCCTGAGCCTTGGCGGCGGAGGGATGCGGCCTTACCATTGCTCCCGCGCCTGGCTTCGGCGCGCGCTACGTCACCGGCGCAAATCGGTTTTTTCGTCGACGGTGTACACCGATGACGCAGGGCCTGGAATGGGCCAAGTGCCGGCGAGGGGAGGATGGCCATGAACGACACGGCGCGAAGCGTCGAGGTCGCGCGCACCGGCCAGGCGATCGAGCGGCTCGAGGATGCGGCGCTGCTCACCGGCGCCGGCCGCTACATGGACGATCTGCCGCTGGCGCCGGGCACGCTGCACGCGGCGATCCTGCGCTCGCCGCATGCCCATGCCGAGCTTGTCGGCATCGATTGGGCGGCGGCGCTTGCGCTTCCCGGCGTCGCCGCGGTGGTGACGCGCGAGGAGGTCCGGCGCTGGACGCGGCCTTTCACCGTCGGCCTCAAGCAGAAGATGGAGCATTGGTGCCTTGCCGTCGATCGCGTGCGCTATGTCGGCGAGCCCGTCGCCGTCGTTCTCGCCGAAGACCGCTATCGCGCCGAGGATGCGCTGGAGCGCATCGCCGTCGAGTACCGGCCCCTGCCCGCGGTGGTCGACCCGCGCCAAGCCGCCACTGCGGCGGCGCCGGTGCTGCATCCGGCGGTCGGCGGCAACATCGTCAGCGACCGGCGCTTCCGCTACGGCGATCCCGACGCCGCCTTTGCCGCGGCAAGGCATCGCATCGCCGTCACCGTCGACTATCCCCGCAACGCGGTGACGCCGATCGAATGCCTCGGCGTGCTCGCGCGGTATTTTCCCACCGACGATGTCTACGAGGCAACATCGAGCTTCATGGGGCCTTTCGCGCTCCATCCGGTCATGGCGATGGCGCTCAAGGTGCCGGCCAATCGCCTGCGCCTCGGGACGCCGCCCGAGTCTGGCGGCAGCTTTGGCGTCCGCCAGTCGGTCTTCCCCTATGTCGTGCTGATGAGCGTCGCCGCGCGCGCCTGCGGCCGGCCGGTGAAATGGATCGAGGACCGGCTCGAGCATCTCCAGGCTGCGACCTCGGCCACCAACCGCGTTACCACCCTCGAGGCGGCGGTGAGCGCCGAGGGCGAGATCACGGCGCTCAGCTGGGACCAGCTCGAGGATTGCGGCGCCTATCTGCGCGCGCCTGAGCCGGCGACGCTCTATCGCATGCACGGCAATATGAGCGGCGCTTACAAGCTGCGGCATCTCGCCATCCGCAACCGCGTGGTGCTCACCAACAAGACGCCTTCGGGGCTGGTGCGCGGCTTCGGCGGTCCGCAGGTTTATTTCCCGCTCGAGCGGCTGATGCAGCGCATCGCCGTCACGCTCGATCTCGATCCGCTCGAAGTGATTCGCCGCAATCTCGTGCCGGGAGGCGCCTTTCCCTATCGGTGTCCTGGCGGCGCGCTGCTCGATTCCGGCGATTTCCAGCGCGCGCTCGACATCGCCGTGGCCGAGGGCGGCCTCAACGAGCTGAAGGAGCGGCAGCGTGCGGCGCGCGCCGCCGGCCGGCTCTACGGCGTCGGCTATGCCGCGGTGGTCGAGCCCTCGATCTCCAATATGGGCTACATCACCACCGTGCTGACGCCCGAGGAGCGGCGCAAGGCGGGCCCCAAAAGCGGCGCACAGGCGACCGCTACTGTGGCGCTCGATCCCTTGGGCGGCGTCAGCGTCCATGTCGCCTCGGTGCCGCAGGGCCAGGGCCACCGCACCGTGCTGGCGCAGGTGGTAGGCGACATGCTGGGCCTGGCGCCAGCGGAGATCCGCGTCATCGGCGAGCTCGATACCGGCAAGGACGCCTGGTCGATCGCCGCC
>JASHRZ010000598.1 GCA_030037055.1 Alphaproteobacteria bacterium | reverse complement strand
GGGCGCGCAGCGGGCCGAGCCGGCGGCGGCGCACCAGGGCACAGGCGGCGGCAAGCTCGCTCTCGCCTGTCTCGGCGCGGAGCGTCTCGTCGATAAGCGCGCCGGCGACGCCCTTCCGTGCGAGCTTGCCGCGGATGGCGTAGCGCGAGTTGCCGCGGCGGCGCAGGCTCGCCGCCTGCTGCGCGGCATAGGCACGGTCGTCGAGCAGCCCGGCCCGGAGATAGCGGGCGATGATATCGTCGACCAGCCGCTCGCCCCAAGCGGCATCGCTGCCATGCGCTTGTGCCGCGCGCGCCACCTTGCGCGTCAGTACGCGCTTGAGGTTGCCGCTCGAGCTGGCGAAGCGCTCGAGATAGCGCAGCGCGGCCTGCTCAAGGGAGGCGGCCGTGACCTGCATCGGTCCGCGGCGGGGCTTGGGCGGTCGGGAGGCCATGGCGGCGATCTTAGGCGGTTCCGCCCCTACTTCGCCACTTTCGTGCCCTGTCGGCGCGGCCGGAGCCAAAACGAAGCCGGGCGCTCTGCCTTGATTGCCTCGCATGCCGCCGCCTAAGCTCCCCGGCGCAAACAGGAGCGCCCTCTCTTCATGCCCGAGCTTGCGCCACGCCTGCGCCGCTTCGGCGCCGTCAACTGGCTAGGATTCTGGACGCTCTATCTGCGGGAGGTCCGGCGCTTTCTCAAAGTGTCGATGCAGACGGTGGCGGCGCCGGTAGTGACGACGTTGCTGTTCCTCGCCATCTTCCTGCTGGCACTGGGCGGGCAGCAGCGCCACATCGGCGACGTATTGTATGCCGAGTTCCTGGCGCCCGGGCTCATCATGATGGCGATGGTGCAGAATGCCTTCGCCAACACCTCCTCCTCGCTGATGATTGCCAAGGTGCAGGGCAACATCGTCGACGTGCTGATGCCGCCTTTGAGCCCGGCCGAGCTGACCTGGGGCTTCGCGCTCGGCGGCGTGACGCGCGGTGTGCTGGTGGGCGTGGTCGTGGCGGCGGCGATGGCGCTGTTCGTGCCGCTTCACCTTTACGATCCCGCCTTCGTGCTGTTCCACGCGTTGGCCGCCTCGCTGTTGCTGTCGCTGCTGGGGCTGCTGGGCGGCATCTGGGCCGACAAGTTCGACCACATCGCCGCCGTCACCAATTTCATCGTCACGCCGCTCTCCTTCCTCTCTGGCACTTTTTATTCGATCGACCGGCTGCCTGCGCCCTGGCACGAAGTGGCGCTGTGGAACCCGTTCTTCTACATGATCGACGGCTTCCGCTACGGCTTCATCGGCCATGCCGACGGGCCCGTCTGGACCGGCGCCGCGGTCATGCTTGCCGTCAATCTGGCGCTGCTGGCGCTGTGTCATGTGCTGATCGCGCGCGGCTACAAGCTCAAGGCCTGAGGCGCGCCCCGGCGCGGGCGAGTTATCCCAAGATTGACAGGCGGATATCGCCTCCCCATACTCCGCGGCTTCTCCCGGCGGCGGGGCTTCGGCGAGGCGGGCGGGCGGGGGAGTGGAGCGGATCATGCAGCGCGAAATCCGCCGGCGCGGCCGGCTCATGAGGGGGAGGCGGACGACGCTACTGCGGCGGCGACGATAGGCGGTCGTTCTTCCTCCCGATCCCCTGTTCCCTCACAGCTCTTCGCGCAGGAGAAACTCCGTGATTTCACCGGTATTACCGACCTATGCTCGGGCCGATTTGACGTTCGAGCGGGGCGAGGGCGCCTATCTCTTCACCGCCTCCGGCCGGAAATATCTCGACTTCACCAGCGGCGTTGCCGTTACGGCGCTAGGCCATTGCCACCCGCATCTCATAAAGCGACTGACGGAGCAGGCGCAGAAACTCTGGCATTGCTCCAACCTATTCCAGGTGGCGGGCCAGCAGAAGGTCGCCGGCCGCCTCATCGCCCATTCTTTCGCCGACAGCGTCTTCTTCTGCAATTCCGGCGCCGAGGCGGTGGAATGCGCCATCAAAGTGGCGCGCAAATACCAGGCCGAGATCGGCCATCCCGAGAGGTACCGGCTCATCGCCTGCACCGGCTCATTCCACGGGCGCACGCTGTCGACGCTCGCCGCCGCCGGCAACGAGAAGTACCTCAAGGGCTTCGGCCCGCCTGCGCCTGGCTTCGACCACGTCTCCTTCGGCAATCTCAACGAAATGCGCGCCAGGGTCGGCAACGAGACCGCCGGCATCCTGGTCGAGCCGGTACAGGGCGAAGGCGGGCTCGCCACCGCGCCTGAAGGCTATCTCAGGGGACTGCGCTCGATCTGCGACGAGTTCGGCCTGGTGTTGGTCTATGACGAGGTGCAATCCGGCATGGGCCGCACCGGCAAGCTCTTCGCCCATGAATGGGAAGGGGTGCCGCCGGACGTGCTCGCGACCGCCAAAGCGCTGGGCGGCGGCTTCCCGGTCGGCGCCTGCCTCGTCACCGAGCGCGCCGCGATCGGCATGACCCCCGGGACCCACGGCTCGACCTTTGGCGGCAATCCGCTCGCCATGGCGGTGGCCGACGCGGTGCTCGACGTCATGCTCGCGCCGGGCTTCCTCGAGGGCGTCGAGCGCATCGCGGAGGTGCTGCGCCGGCGGCTCGAGACGCTCGTCGGCAGATATCCCGGGATCTTCGCCGAGGTCCGCGGCAAGGGCCTGCTCGTCGGCGTCAAATGCGTCGTCCCCAACACCGAGATGGTAGAGCGGCTGCGCAACAACGGCCTGCTCGTCGCGGGCGCGGGCGAGAATGTCGTGCGACTGCTCGCGCCGCTCATCGTCGATGAAGGCCACATCGAGGAGGCGATGGGCATCATCGAGCGAGTGGCGCGGCAATGGACTCAGTGACGACGGCTGAGAGCATGTCGACACCGCGGCATTTTCTCGATCTCGACCGCCTCGATGCCGAGGAGCTGCGCCGAATCCTCGATCGCGGCGTCGCCTACAAGCGTGGTCTCGACCGTTCGCAGCCGCTCAAGGGCAAAATGCTGGCCATGATCTTCGAGAAGCCCTCGACGCGCACGCGGCTGTCCTTCGAGGTTGCGATGAAGCAGCTCGGCGGCGATTGCATCGTGATGTCGTCGAGCGAGAGCCAGCTGTCGCGCGGTGAGACCGCCGCCGACACCGCGCGCGTGCTGTCGCGCTATGTCGATGCGATTATGATCCGCACGACCCAGGCGGCCAAGCTCGAGGAGCTCGCGCAATACGCCACGGTGCCGGTAATCAACGGTCTCACCGATGCCAGCCATCCCTGCCAGCTCATGGCCGATGTCATGACGCTGGAGGAGTACAAGGGCATCGCCGCTGGCAAGATCGTCGCCTGGAGCGGCGACGGCAACAACGTCGCGGTGAGCTGGATGCATGCGGCGGTGCGCTTCGATTTCGAGCTGCGGCTCGCCTGCCCACCCGAGCTTTCGCCGCCGCGGCGCGTGCTCGACTGGGCGCGCGCCCAGGGCGGGCGGGTGCGGCTTACGACCGACCCCGTGGATGCCGCCGCCGGAGCCGATTGCCTGGTCACCGACACCTGGGCGTCGATGGGGGTTGAAGCCAGCGTCCACCGTCACGACATGCTCGTTCCCTACCGCGTCGATGAGCGGCTGATGGCCAAGGCGAAGCCCGATGCCATCTTCATGCACTGCCTGCCGGCCAAGCGCGGTGAGGAAGTGACCGCCGGCGTCATCGACGGTCCGCAATCGGTGGTGTGGGACGAGGCCGAGAACCGGCTGCACGCGCAGAAGGGCATCCTCACCTGGTGCCTCGCCTGAGCAACGTCCGGCGCTGCCCCGAGCCGAAAGTGCAGAAAAAGTGCAGAAGATGTCGACCCAGCGTTCCGACGATCTCGTCCAGCCTTTCCAGATCGATGCCTCCGGCCTGCGCGGCCGGCTGGTGCGGCTCGGCCCGCTGCTCGACCAGATCCTGACCCGCCATGCCTATCCCGAGCCGGTGGCGGCGTTGCTGGGCGAGGCGATCGCGCTTGCCGCGGCGCTGGCCGGCGCGCTCAAATATGACGGCGTCTTCACGCTGCAGACCAAGGGCGACGGGCCAGTCCGTCTGCTGGTCGCCGACGTGAGCAGCGGGGGCGCGGTGCGCGGCTATGCGCAGTTCGACGCAGCGAAGCTCGCCCGAGCGGCGGCGCACGGCGAGACCGGCGCCTCGGTGCCGCGCCTCTTGGGCGCCGGCTATCTCGCCTTCACCGTCGACCAGGGCGAGCATGCCGACCGCTACCAGGGCATCGTCGAGCTGCAGGGTTCGAGCCTCGCCGATTGCGTGCACCATTACTTCCGCCAATCCGAGCAGGTCGAGGCCGGGCTCAAGGTGGCGGTGGCGCGCGTCGCCGATGCCGACGGCGTTCGGCGCTGGCGCGGCGGCAGCCTGATGGTGCAGCGGCTGCCGCCCGAGGACGCGGCGGCGCGGCAGGAGGCGGCGGAGGACGGCTGGCGCCGGGCCGTCATTCTGATGAGCTCCAGCACCTCGGCGGAGCTGGTCGATCCCGCGCTCCCCCCCGAAGCGCTGCTGCTCCGCCTCTTCCACGAGGACGGCGTGCGCGTCTATCGCCGCCACGATCTCGTCGCGCGTTGTCGCTGCTCGCGCGAACGCGTCGAGAGGGTGCTGCGTATGTTGCCGCAAGACGAACTCGCGGCGATGAAGGTCGACGGCAGGATCACCGTCACATGCCAGTTCTGCAGCGCCGGGTATGGCTTCGGCGAGGACGAGATCCATGCGTTAGTGGACTCTTGAAAGCGGCCGTGCCAGTCTCGCGGCGCCGCGGACGGGCGCGGCCTCTCCGGGGATTCTCCATGCGGTTCGACTTCTTGCGGTTCGTCATCCTGGCGCTGGTTTTGACCGGTGCGCTCGCGTCCTGCGAATCGCCGCCGCCGCGGCCGACCTTCCCCGACATCCGCTTCACCGGTGAGCGGCCGATCCGACTGGCCGTCGCCGCGGTGGACGTGCCGAGCAATTTCAGGCCCGGCTTTCAGGCGCCGCATGTCGAGCATCTCTTTCCGGTGCCGCCGGCGCGCGCGATGGAGAATTGGGCGCATGACCGGCTGGTGGCGGGCGGCGGGGGTGTCCGCGCGCGCTTCGTCATCGAGGATGCCTCGGTCATCGAGGTCGAGCTCAAGAAGAAGGAAGAGGGCATCACCGGCGCCTTCACCAAGGAGCCGGCACAACGCTACGACGCCACGGTTGCCGCGACCCTGCAGATCGTCGACGATCACGGCGTGCCGGTGCGCACCGTCTCGGTGAAGGCGTCGCGCTCGCAGAGCGTGCTCGAGGGCATCACCCCCAACGACCGCGACAAGACCTGGTACGACATGACCATCGCGCTGATGACCGATTTCGATCAGCAGATGAGCCGTGAGGTCAGCGAGCATTTCGGCGGCTATTTCCAATAATAGCGGTCGGCCTTCAGCTATCAGCCGTCGGTTCTCGGTGTTTTTGATCATTAGCGCAAATCCCGATGAGCTGGACGCAGCGGCCAAGAGCGCTCTCCGCCGTGCACTTTCCTACTCGCACATCCAGCAGCGCCCCATCCTCGCACCGCGCGATCGCCTGGCCGACGAGCGCGGCCTCGACGCCTCGCGCCGCGTCGTTCACGGCCACTCTCCCCTCGCCGGCACTTGGCCCATCTCAGGCCCTACGTCATCGGTGTTCGCCGTCACACAAAAACCGATCTGCGCCGGTGACGCAGCGCGCGCCGAAGCCCGGCGCAGACCCAATGCTACGGTCACATCCCTCCGCCGCCAAGGCTCGGGGGAAAGATGCGACGACACCGTCCTAACCGAACTTAGCCGATTGGAGGGGTCGCAATTACCTAAGTGGTTGATATCGTCAGAGTGCCTCGCTGGAGGTCTTCACTCCAGCGAAGGTTTTTGGATCTCGCGTTCGGTGATGTTCGAAGAGGAGCTTGAGCTCCGGTTCCGGCTCGGTGTAGCACATGGTCTAGTTCGCGGCCATCGGTTGTCGGCACGTGCACGTCGAGCATCGGCACGGCGGCGCGCTGCGCGGCGTCAGGCCCGGCGCCAAGGCGTGCAGCGTGACGCAATAGGCGAGGAAGGCGATGGAAATGTGCGCCTCGATGCGCGCCTCTTGCTGATGGAAGATCGGCTGGATGGCGAGATCGCCCTCTTGAACGCCACCCGAACGAGCTGAAGGTCCTAGCTCCACAGCCTGGCCGGATCGTCCTCGACGCGATTGGTGCGCAAGAGATATCGCCCCTCGCGCCGGCGCGCCTGCCTGAGGTTCTTGCGATCGAGCCGGTAAGTGAATGAGGCGCGGTCGGCTGCGGCGTCTTGTCCGCGGTGTTGCCGGGCAGCACCTCCTAGGCCAGCGGCAGACCCTCGGGCGTGATCACCGGCGCGATGAGCCGATTTCCAGCCCGAGACCCTTCTACATCAGTCGCTTGCGACGCGAAAATCCCCAAAATACCGCCCGAAGCGGCCAAGTTAAGCTAAGCCAGCGCCTGCATTGGGCCACCCGCTCGATCGCTCTGCGCTTTCGTATTGACTTATCTGGCAGCGCCCAAGCGGCCTGCCCTTATCATGTGACCGCCGCTTGCGCGGGGAGAGGAACATCGGTCCGCTGAC
>JASHRZ010000597.1 GCA_030037055.1 Alphaproteobacteria bacterium | reverse complement strand
CAAGCTCAACGGCGAGAGCTACAAGCTGGCGCTCGACCTGCTTGACAACCAGTCCGACGTCAATCTCGGCGTGCGCCAGTATGTCCAGCTCGTCACGCGCGACAAGGTGAACTTCCTGCTCGGACCGTTCTCGAGCAACGATGCGCTCGACGACAGCTCGGTCGCCGAGAAATACGAGGTGCCGATGGTGGAGGGCGGCGGCGCCTCGAGCCAGATCTTCGCCCGCGGCTACAAATACATCTTCGGCACGCTGCCGCCGGCGGACGACTATTACCGCAGCACCATCGAGATGCTGGGCAAGCTCGATCCCAAGGTGCGGACAGTGGCGCTGGTCGCGGCCGATGACAGCTTCGATGTCTCGGTCGTCAAGGGCACGCGAAAGCTGTTGGAGAAAGCGGGGCTCAAGATCGTCGTCGACGAGACCTATCGCGAGAACAGCGGCGATTTCTCCTCGATCCTGTCGCTGATCAAATCGCGCCAGCCCGACGCCGTCCTTTGGAGCGGCCACGAGCCCGAGGCGCTCAATTTCATCCGCCAGGCGAAGAGCCTCGATGCCAACCCGAATTTCTTCTACTCCTTCACGGTCGGCGTGCCGACGGCGGATTTCCGCTCGGCGCTGGGCAAGGATGCGAATTATGCCTTCGGGATGACGCCGTGGCTGCCCTCAGAGCATCTGGCCGACGCCTGGTTCGGCAATGCCGCCGAATTCGCCAGGCTCTACAAGCAGACATACGGCTACGATCCCGACTATCACGCCGCTTCCGCCATCGCCGATGTCGAGACCTTCGTCAAGGCGATCGAGGCGGCCGGCACACTCGATCCCAAGAAGGTGCGCGATGCCATCGCCAAGGTCGATTTCCCCAGCGTCTACGCGCATGTGAGATACGCCGCGAACGGCCAGATCGACCTGCCGCAAACGGTGATCCAGGTCCAGGGCGGCCAGCTCGTGGAAATCTATACCGAGACCTTCGTCAACAAGCCGCTTTACCCGATCCCGCCCTGGGACAAGCGGAGCTGAGCCTCGGCTGATCTCCAACCCGGCCGTCGAAGGTTTCGCTCGCCCCGGTGATCGAGTAGTAATGCCGGGGAATAACCGGGCACGGCACGGTGTAGAACCGGACGGCAGGGGGCTTGGTGCTCTTCGCGCAGATCTTGGTCAACGGCGTCCTGCTGGGCGGTCTTTACGGGCTGATGGCGCTGGGCATGGCGCTGGTCTGGGGCGTACTCAACATCGTCAACCTCGCCCACGGCGCGCTCATCATGCTCGGCGGCTATGCCGTCTACTTCCTCTTCACCGGCGCCGGCATCGATCCCTTCGCGGCGCTGCCCATGGCCATGACCGGGATGTTCTGCTTCGGCTACCTGCTGCAGCGCCTCCTGCTCAATCTCATCGTCCGGTCGGCATTGCTCAACACGCTCCTCATCAGCTTCGGCCTCGACGTCGTGCTGACCTATGTGGCGCAATGGGCGTTCACCGCCGATTTCCGCGCCATCAATCCGAGCTATGCCGGCGCCAATATCACACTCGCCGGCATCACCGTGCCGCTGGCGCGGCTCGCGGCCTTCGCGGTGGCGCTGCTGCTCGCCGGGCTGCTCTGGCTGCTGCTCAACCGCACCAGGCTCGGCCGCGCTATCCGCGCCACGGCGCAGAATCTGGTCGCGGCGCGGCTCTACGGGGTCGAGCCGCGCCAGCTTTATGCCGTCACCTTCGGTATCGGCGCCGCGCTGGCGGGCGCAGCGGGCGGGCTTTACGGCGTGGTGGCGCAGATCACGCCTTATGTCGGCACCAGCCTCACCGCAAAATCTTTCGTCATCGCCATCATCGGCGGCCTCGACAACCCGCTTTCGGTGGTGCTGGGCGGGCTCGTCATCGGCATCGCCGAGAGCGCCGCCTCGCTCTATCTCGGTCCGACCTACGCGGACGTCATCAGCTTCGGCTTGCTGGTGCTGATCCTGGTGGCGCGTCCGGCGCGCTCCTTGAGGATGGCGTGAGTTCGCGCTGGGGGGTGCCGCTTCTCGGCGCGGCGCTGCTGGGCGCCGTGCCCTGGATCGGGGACGAGACCATGATGCAGTTCGGCATCTACCTGCTGCTCGTCGCGGCGCTGGCGCAGGCCTGGAACATCCTCGGAGGCTTCACCGGCTATGCCAGCTTTGGCAACTCGACCTTCTACGGCCTTGGCGTCTACGGCACCGCCATCGCCATGGCGCAGTTCGACCTTCCGTTCTGGGTCGGTCTGGTCCTCGGTGCCATTCTTGCCATGCTCTGCGCGCTGCTGATCGGGCTCCCTATCCTGCGCTTGCGCGGGCCTTATTTCGCCATCGCCACGCTCGGCCTCAACGCGGCGCTCTCGGCGCTGGTCGCCAATCTCGACATCGCCGGCCGCAATATCGGCCTCATCCTTCCGCTCACCCGCCACGACGTGCTGTTCTATGAAGGCCTGCTCGCGCTGCTGCTGGCCGCGACGCTCGCCGTCGCCTGGATATCGTCGAGCCGCTTCGGTATGGGCCTGATCGCCATCCGCGAGGACGAGGACGCAGCGGCGGTGATGGGCGTCGATACCACGCTCTACAAGATCGCGGCGCTGGTGCTGTCCTCGCTCTTCAGCGCGCTTGCCGGCGGCATCTACGCCTATTACGTGACGTTCATCGACCCTGCCAGCGCGTTCGATCCCAAGCTCAACGTGCAGATGGTGATCATGGCGGTGTTCGGCGGCCCCGGCACGGTGCTGGGGCCGGTGGTCGGTGCGTTCATCCTCTACAGCATCTATCAGGCGCTGGCGAGCAGCATCTCAACCGCCGCGGCGCTGTTCTACGGCGTCGTCATCATCCTCGCGGTGATCTTCATGCCGAAGGGCCTCGTCGATCTCGGCTGGGGTCTCAGGCGGATGGGCCCGCGCTATCTGCTCGAGACCGTGCGGCAGTACCGCCTATGAGCGCCGAGCCGGCCGCGTCGTTGCTCGAGGCGCGCGGGCTGACGCGGCGCTTTCAGGGGCTCATCGCCGTCAACGATGTGAGCTTCAGCCTCAGGTCCGGCGAGATCCTCGGCCTGATCGGCCCCAACGGCGCCGGCAAGACGACGCTCGTCAGCCTGATCAGCGGCACGCTCCTGCCCGATGCCGGCGCGCTCGTCTTCGACGGCAGGCGCATCGAGCGCCTGGCGCCGTTCCGGCGCGCCCATCTCGGCATCGGCCGCACCTTCCAAGTGATGAAGCCTTTTCCCGGCCTCTCCGTGCTCGAGAACGTCACCGTCGGCGCGCTCTTCGGCAAGGACGGCGGCGAGCGCAACCGCGCCCGCGCGCGCGAGCGAGCGCGGGCGATGCTCGATTTGACCGGCCTCGCCCCGCGCCTGGCGCAGCGCGCCGACGCTTTGGGCGGCCCCGATCGCAAGCGGCTCGAGCTTGCCAAGGCGCTCGCCATGCAGCCGAAGCTGCTGTTGCTCGATGAAGTCATGGCCGGGCTCAACCCGGTCGAGGTCGACGAGGTGGTGGCGCTGATCAAGAAGATCCGCGAAGGCGGCGTCAGCATCCTGGTCATCGAGCATGTCATCAAGGCGATTCGCAGCCTCAGCGACCGCGTGCTGGTGCTGCATCACGGCCAGAAGATCGCCGAGGGCGAGCCCGCCTCGGTGTTCCGCGACCCGCGCGTGGTCGAGGCCTATCTCGGCAAGCGGCGGGCATGAACGCGAAGCTGCTCGAGATCGAGGGGCTGAGCGCCGGCTACGGCGCGGTGCCGGTGCTGAGAGGCATCGCGCTTCATGTCGCCGCCGGCGAGATCGTGACCTTGGTCGGCAGCAACGGCGCCGGCAAGACCACCTTGCTGCGCGCCATCTCGCGCACGCTTGCCTCGCGCGGCCGTATTCGCTTCGACGGGCGCGATCTCGGGGCGCTGTCGCCCGAGGCGGTGTTCGCGCTGGGCCTGGTCCAGGTGCCGGAAGGCCGCCAGCTCTTCGCCCGCATGTCGGTGGAGGAGAACCTGCAAATGGGCGCGTATCTCCGGCGCGACGCGGCGGGCATTGCCCGGAGCTTCGAGCGCGTCTATCGACTTTTCCCCGTGCTCTTCGAGCGGCGCCGGCAGAAGGCGGGGAGCCTTTCCGGCGGCGAACAGCAGATGTGCGCCATGGGCCGCGCGCTGATGGCGGCGCCGCGCCTGCTGGTGGTCGACGAGATGAGCCTCGGGCTTGCGCCGGTGGTGGTCGACCAGCTGCTGGGCGTGCTGGCCGAGATCCGCGGCGAGGGCGTCACCATTCTGCTGGTCGAGCAAGATGTCTTCGCCGCCTTCAGCGTCGCCGACCGCGGCTATGTGCTGGAGACCGGCCGTATTGTGCGCGAAGGCAAGGTGAGCGAGCTCGCCGCCGACCCCGAGGTGCGTCGCGCCTATCTGGGCGTGGCGGAAGCCGGCTGAGGACGCACGGCTCGGATGTCAGTGCCCTCCCGCCGGGCCGGCGCCGCGTACGGACTTGCCCATGAGGAACACCAGCGGGACCAGCGCCAGGAAGGTGACGCCGAAAATCCAGAAGCTGTCGATATAGGACAGTGCTGTCGCCTGCTGCTGCACCAAGGCGTAGAGTTTCGCCTGCGCCTGATGCAGAGCGTCGGCGGCGTTGGCGGAGCCGGCGAGATAGGCCTGTTGCAGATGTTGGATCGCCGCCTGATAGGCGCTGCCGTAAGGCGTCACGTGCTCGATCAGCATGTTCTGGTGATATTGCTGGCGGCGCGCGATAAGGGTGGTGGCGAAGGAAATGCCGACGCTGCTGCCGATGTTGCGCATCATGTTGATGATGGCCGACGCGGTGTTGCTCTTCTCCGGCGTCAGGCCGAGATAGGCGACCGTGTTGATGGGGATGAAAAGGAAGGCAAGGCCCGCGGACTGATAGACCCGCGCCCAGGCGACGGTCGCATAGTCGATATCGGCATCGAACCGCGTCATCCAGAGGAGCGCGAGCCCGGTCGCGACCAAACCGAAGGCGATCAGGAAGCGGGCGTCGACGCGCGATACCAGCGCGCCTACCAGCGGCATCAGCAGCATGATGGCGAAGCCGCCGGGCGAGATCACCAGCCCGGCGTCGGTCGCGGTGTAGCCGAGCTGCGTCTGGACGAAGAGCGGCAGCAATACCGTGCTGCCCAGCAGAATGAAGCCGAGCATGAACATCAGGAGATTGCCGATGGCGAAATTGCGGTTGGCAAGGATGCGGAGATCGACGATCGGATCGTCCCGGCGCAGCTCCCAGATGATGAAGCCGCCGAGCGCGATCACCGCGGCAATCGCGAGGTCGGTGATGAAGCTCGAGGCGAACCAGTCGTCCTCCTGACCCTTGTCGAGCACCACCTGCAGCGCGCACATCCCGACTGCCAGCAGGGCGAAGCCAATGTAGTCGAGGCGGATTCCCTCGCGCAGCCGCGCCCTCCGCCGCGCGATGAATTCCGGCGGATCGGCGAGGACTTGCGTCGCCAGCAGCGTCAGCAGCGCGCCGACGGGCACATTGAGCAGGAACACCCAGCGCCAGCTGAAATTGTCGGTGATCCAGCCGCCCAGCGTCGGACCGATCGCCGGCGCGAAGACCACGGCGATGCCATAGGCGGCGAAGGCGAGGCCGCGCTTCTGCGGCGGGAAGGCGTCGGCGAGGATCGCCTGCGCGTTGGGCTGCAGCCCGCCACCGGTGATACCTTGCAGGCCGCGTGCAATGATGAGCGTCGCGAGACTCGGCGCAACGCCGCAGAGGAACGAGGTGACGCTGAAGCCGATGATGCAGCCGAGAAAATAGCGCTTGCGGCCGATCGTCGTGGCGAGCCAGCCGCTGACCGGCAGGATGATGGCGTTGGTGACGAGGTAGGAGGTGAGCACCCAGGTCGACTCGTCGGTACTGGCCGAGAGGCTGCCGGCGATATGCTGCAGGGCAACATTGGCGATCGAGATGTCGAGCACTTCCATGAAGGCCGCCAGCCCGACCGTCGGCGCCACCAGCAATCGGCTCGCGCCGGCTTCGTGCGCCTGTGCGTCCTGGCTCATGGCGGGCCTCTCACCGGACCTTGACGCTCGGCACGACCGACATGCCAGGTCCGAGCGGCCGGGCAGGATCGGGCGGGTCGTCGAAGACGATCTTGACGGGAACGCGCTGCACGACCTTGACATAGTTGCCGGTTGCGTTCTCCGGCGGCAGTAGACTGAAGGCGGCGCCGCTTCCCGGCTGGATGCTGTCGACGTGGCCGTGAAATTTAACGTCGGGATAGGCGTCGATCTCGATGTCGACGGGCTGGCCGACCCTCATGCTTGCGAGCTGGGTCTCCTTGAAATTGGCGGTAACCCAGACCCGGGCCGGGACCAGCGCCATGACGTCCTGCCCCGCCTGCACGTAATCGCCGAGGGCTACATTCTTATGCGCGATGCGTCCGGCTTGGGGAGCGAGGATCCGCGTGTAGGAAAGATTGAGCCGCGCTTGCTCCGTCTGCGCCGCGGCGCTCTTCAGGCTGGCTTCGGCGGTCGTCAGCTGGCTTTCCGCAACGCCCTGCTGGGCCTCGGCCGAAGCCAGCTTCTTTTGTGCCGCCACGAGATTGGCCGCGGTGCTGCGCGCGGCCGCAATGTCGTTGTCGAGCGTCTGGCGCGAGACCACGTGCTGTTCGGCAAGCGGCTGGTCGCGCTTGAGCTGGCTCGCGGCGTTGATTGCGTTGGCGTCGGCGACGCCGACCTCGGCGCGCGCCTCATCGGAATTGGCGTAAGCGGCGCTGAGTTGCGCCCTGGCTTGCGCCACGCTGCCTGCGGCCGCAGCCTCGTTCGCCAGCGCCTGATCGAGCTTCGCCTGGAAATCGGCAGGATCGATCTCGAGGATCGGCTGTCCCGCCCGAACCGTCTGGTTGTCGTCGACCAAAACGCCCACGACGCGGCCCGCCACTTGCGGCGCGACATGCACCATATGCACATCGATGAAGGCGTCATCGGTGCTCTCCCACTGGCGCGCCTCGAGCCACCATGCCGCGCCGGCGCCGATGAACGCCGTCGCGATCAGCAGCAGGACCCCCAGCAGAAAAAGCCGGCGAAGGCGGAACCGCGTCGCTTCGCTGCGGCCATGACCATCCGCCAGTGGCGATGCCGACCGGCGCTCCGCCGCGAAGGGCGTCGCTTCGCGCTCATCCCGCAGGTTCATCGCGAACCTCGCTTTCTTTCGAACAGGCCGACGACCTCGCTGATGTCAGGCCGTGTTTCAGCAGCTCGACATGGGTGAGGCACAGCGTCGTGACGTCGAGCGCGTGTCCCTCGTGTGCCGCGAAGGAATGACGCCACAGCATTGCCAGCAGCAGCGGCGCAAACGCGCATCGCGCGACAAGCTCGGTATCGAGCGGACGGAATTCCCCGCGCTCGATGCCGCGCCGGAGCACGAGCTGGAACAGCGCGATGCCGCGATGGATCACCTCGTCGAGATAGAAACGCGCGAGATCGGGGAAATTGCCGGCTTCGGTCAGGATGAGCTTGGGAATGGCGCTGAGCGGCGTCGCGTCCAGCTCCGCCCATTGCAGTATCAGCTGTTCGAGCAGGACCGAGGAGGGCTCCGCCGACTGCGCCACCATCGCCTCGGCGCGCGCGATGTTCGGCACCAACGACTGCCGCACGACCGCCTTGAACAGCTCCTCTTTGTTGCGGAAGTAGAGATAGAGCGTGCCCTTGGTGATGCCGGCCCGCGCCGCGACATCCTCGAGGCGCGTGGCGGCGAATCCGCGCTCTCCAAAGCAGGCGAGCGCGGCACCGAGGATCTCCGACGGCCGCGCCGCTTTGCGCCGATGCCATCGTGCGCTCGAAGACTGATCCCGACCCGCCACTTTAATAACCTACCAGTCATTTATTTGCCGCACAAGAGCCCATGTTCAAAGCCTGGCGGACGTAGCGAATCGCCTCTTCGACGATGGTCGAGGCGCGCACCAGACCCAGCGCCTCCTCCAAGATGTCCGCGAAATCGCGCTGGCGCGTCGGATCGGCATCTTGGCGGCGATCGCTTTGCGGTGCACGCCTGGACGAAATGCCGGCAAGGCGGATGGGCCGAAAGCGCCTCTCAATGAGGTGCCGTCATGCTCTTCGCGCTTCGCGCTCAATCCGTGTTTTCCTTGAAGGCGGTCTGGGGTCGGCGCCCCGCGCTCTCGCGCAACCGCTGCTGATGCACGCGATTGGGTCGCATTAATCCGGATCAAGGCTTGATCCCTCGCTGGTGCGATCGGCGAAACGCGCGTCGCGGCTTTGCCCTATTCTGTGCTAATGACTGGGCGTGTGGATCCGGGACGGAGGGGCGCGGTTGAGGACGAAGCGAAGCTTGCGAAGCAATTTCGAGCGCGGCACGTCGCGCTGGGCGGTGCGCCGGGCGCAGTGGAAGGCTCTCGGCATCGCCGATGCCGATATGGAAAAGCCGAAGATTGCGGTGGTCAACACCTCCTCCGAGCTCGCGATCTGCTTTAGCCATCTCGACGGGATCGCGGTCAGAATCAAAGATGCGATCCGCACGGCAGGCGGCCTGCCCTTCGAGGTGCGCACGGCCGCGCCGAG
>JASHRZ010000596.1 GCA_030037055.1 Alphaproteobacteria bacterium | reverse complement strand
CATAGTCGATGAAAATGAGATCGCGCCGGCTGGTGGTCGGGACTGTTGTCTCCAAGTCCGGCCATAAGAAAAACCAGCCGGCCGCTAAAATCAGGCAGAGGATGGCGAAACGACTGACAGGTGACATCTGACTCACATAGGTCCATGTTACCGGCACGACGATCTGCCTTCTCAATGCCATCAAGATACCATCGCTTCAAATTCCAGCAGGAGGTCAAGGCACTGGCGCAGCCGCGTCCGCACTGCAGAAAGCCATCGAAGGACCCGTCCCGCCATGAGCTTTAGGCTATCCGATAATGCCCCAATGACAAGTTTTCAGGCGGGTAATGTTTTGAGAATGCATAAGCCCCCTCTACCAGGCATCCACGCAAGGGCGCTTGCGTCGCGTGCGCGGCGAAGGTTTTGGCACGGAGCGCAGTCCCGCCATGATCCAGCGACGGGTTTCGGCCGGATCGATTACTTCATCGATCTCGAGCACGGACGCGATCGAGGTCGCCTTGCCGTTCTCGTAGAGCTTGGCAACCATTTTCTCATAATAGGCCTGGCGCTCAGCCGGGTCGGCAATCGCTTCCATCTCCTTGCGGAATCCGAGCCGCACATAGCCCTCGAGGCCCATGCCACCGAACTCGCCGGTCGGCCAGGCGACGGTGAAGACCGGCTGATGAAACCCGCCGGCCGCCATCGCCTGGGCGCCGAGTCCATAGCCCTTGCGCACCACCACGGTGAAAAACGGCACGCTGATGCTCGCGCCGATCACGAACATGCGGCAGACATGACGCACGATCGCGGTCTTCTCCGCCTCCGGACCGACCATGAACCCGGGCGTATCGCACAGCGACAGGACCGGGATGTCAAAAGCGTCGCAGAGCTGGACAAAGTGCGCGGCCTTGTCGCCCGCCTCCGAATCGATCGCGCCGCCGAGATGCTTTGGATTGTTGGCAATGAGGCCAAACGGATGGCCTTCGATGCGGATCAATGCCGTCACCATGCCGGTGCCGAACTGCCGTCGCAGCTCAAGCATCGAACCTTCGTCGGCCAAGATCTCGATCACGTGGCGGATGTCGTAGACACGCAACCGGTTCTCCGGAATGGCCCGGCGCAGCCGCCGCTGGTCGGCACAGGTAAAATCCTTCACCACACCTTGAAAATACGACAAATATTTCTTGGCGACCGCCGTGGCTTCGATCTCGTCCTCGACCAGCACGTCGACGACGCCGTTAGGGGCCTGAAAACTCATCGGTCCGACTTCTTCCGGACGATAGACGCCGAGCCCGCCGCCTTCGATCATCGCCGGCCCACCCATCCCGATTGAGGCATTTTTGGTGGCGATGATGACGTCGCAGCAACCGAGCAGCGCGGCGTTGCCGGCAAAGCAATAGCCCGAGACCACGCCCACGAGCGGCACATGGCCCGACAGTCTCGCGAATTGCGCGAAGGTCGGCCCGTCTAGGCCGGTCAGGCCGAGCCGGTCGGTGTCGCCCGGCCGGCCGCCTCCGCCTTCCGCATAGAGCACCACCGGAATTCGCCATTGTTCGGCAAGACCAAACATGCGGTCCTGCTTCTTGTGGTTCATGTGCCCCTGCGTGCCGGCGAGCACGGTGTAATCATAGGCCACGACCAGGCAGCGCGCATCCTCGGGGCCGAACTGGTCGGCATTGATGGTGCCGAAGCCGGCGACCACGCCGTCCGACGGCGTGTTCTTGATCAAATCCTCCAGGCTGCGTCGCCGGCGCTGGGCAGCGATTGCGAGCGGCCCATACTCGATGAAACTGCCGGGATCGCACAGATCCGCGACATTTTCTCGCGCGGTGCGCTGGTTGTTCAAGCGGCGCTTGCCCACTGCCTCCGGACGGTTCTCGTCGCGCACGTTGGCGTGACGGCTGATCACCTCGGCCAGATCCGGTCTGATCGCATCGAGATCGATTTCGCCGGCCTCCTCGGCCGCGTCAGGTCCCACGTCGGCCGGCTCCAAGAAGGCGATAGGGTCGCCGGCCATC
This sequence comes from Alphaproteobacteria bacterium, assembly GCA_030037055.1. Taxonomy (GTDB): domain Bacteria; phylum Pseudomonadota; class Alphaproteobacteria; order ATCC43930; family CGMCC-115725; genus DAHUYF01. Next base: position 1,171 of record JASHRZ010000596.1, on the reverse strand, counting down.
AGCAGCATGCCCTTTTTGGCAATGACGCGACAGACATGACCGCCCGTGGAGGCCGTCACCAAATGCTCCATCTTCATGGCTTCGAGCACCGCGATCTGCTGTCCGGGGCGCACGAGCTCGCCTTCGGCCACGTCGACGGCGACGACAGTTCCCTGCAGCGGCGCCGCGATCTGCACAGTGCCGGGAGGCCCGACAGCAGAAGCGCCGGTCCGCACCGGTGCGCCCGGGGCGGGCTCGTCCGACACGACGAAAAGCTGACGGTGGTTCTGCCCGGGGTCAAGGAGCTCCGCCAGATGCCTGTCGATGAAGTTCGTATCGATGTCGTTGGCGATGAGATCGGCGTGGCGTAGCAAGGCCTGAAGCAACCCGATATTGGTTGGCACGCCCCCGATCCGAAACTCGCACAGCGCACGATAGGCCTTGGTGACCACGTCGCTGAACCGAGGGCCCAGCGAGTGAACGATGAGCTTGGCGATGAGCGAATCGAACGACGCATTGGTGCGGTAGCCCGCGTAGCCGAAAGTGTCGACGCGGATGCCGGGGCCGGACGGCGGCTCGAACGTCGCGAGCGTCCCGCCTGAGGGTTTGGCGGCGCCATTCTCATCCATCGTCTCCATGTTGATGCGCAGCTGCATTGCGAACCCGCGCGGCGCCGGAACGTCGCGCTGGGAGAGGCCGAGCTCGAGCAGTGTCGCCCCCGCGGCGATCCCAAGCTGCGCCTTCACGAGATCGACGCCGAACACCTCCTCGGTGACAGTGTGCTCGACCTGGAGGCGGGGATTCGCCTCGATGAAGAAGGCACGGTCGCCGGCAGCCGCATCGATCAGGAACTCGAACGTGCCGATATTGTCGTAGTGCGATGCCTTGGCCATGCGCCGGGCGGCGTCCGTGATGTGGCCGCGCAGATCTTGCGCGACAAAGGGGCTCGGCGCGACCTCGATGAGCTTCTGATGGCGCCGCTGAATCGTGCATTCCCGCTCCCACAGATGGCTGATGTGGCCGTGCCGATCGCCAACGATCTGTACCTCGATGTGGCGCGCCCGTTCGATCAGCCGCTCGACATAGACCTCACTATTGCCGAAAGCCGCGCGCGCTTCGGACCGGCTGCGCGCATAGGCTTCATTGAGCTCTGCCTCCGACCGCACTGCCCGCATGCCGCGTCCGCCGCCCC
>JASHRZ010000595.1 GCA_030037055.1 Alphaproteobacteria bacterium | reverse complement strand
ATGCGCAAAAGCGTCGGCACGTCGCCGGGCTTTGCCGGGCGGACGCGCAGCCCCGGCCGCGAAGCGCTCCCCTCCATGCCGGTGGAAATAGCAGACTATGGTTACCCGCGGGTAAACGGACGCCGCGCTAAATGACCGCGTTGCGCCGCAGCGCCGCGACGGCGCCGGCGTCGTAGCCGAGCTCCGCCATGATGGCGTCGGTATGCTCGCCCAGGAGCGGCGCCCGGTGGCGGACGGCGCGCGGCGCCGCCGAGAGCCAGACCGGCGTCTTCGCCACCGGCGCGGCGCGGCCGAGGCCGGGATAATCGAGCGGCTCGAAGAAGCCCATGGCGCGCACCTGCGGGTCGTCCAGCGCCTGCTGCGGCGTCAGCACCTTGGCCGCCGGGATCTTCTCGCGGCCGAGGATGTCGAGCGCCTCGGCCGTGCTGCGCTCGCCGCACCAGCGCTGCATGCGCTCGCTGATGACCGGGCCGTGCTCGCCCCGCGCGAGGTCGTCCTTGAAGCGGGGATCGCCGAGCCAGTGCGGCTCGCCCATGAGCCGCGCCCAGCGGCGATAGAGCGGCGTGCCCACCACCTGGCAGATGATCCAGCCGTCGCGCGTGCGGAAGAGATCGAACGGCGCCGCGGTCTGGCCGCGATTGCCGGTGGGAACGCGGTTCGCTTCGATCACCGCCTGCTCGATCAGCGTGGCGTTGGTGAAGGTGACGGCGGTGGCCAGCAGCGCGCCTTCGACCTTCTGCCCCTCGCCGGTCTCCCGCCGCGCCATCAGCGCCGCCAGCGTGCCGAAGGCGCAATGCAGCGCAGTGCCGAAATCCACCCAGGGGACCCAGGCGCGGTAAGGCTGGTCGGGCTCGCCCGTCATGTAGACCGCGCCCGACATCGCCTGGCCGACGCCGTCGAAGCCGACCCGCTCGGCATAAGGCCCGCCATTGCCATAGGCGGTGCTGGTGGTGAGGATGATGTCGCGCTTGGCCGCGGCGAGGCTGTCGTAATCGAGCCGCATCGCTTGGAGCGTCGCCAGCGGCAGGTTCGCCACCACCACGTCCGCCGTGGCCACCAGCCGGCGCACGATCTCCTGCCCCTCCGGCGTCATCGGGTCGAGCGTCATCGACCGCTTGTTGCGGTTCATTTGCAGGAAGAGCGCCCCCACCCCATCGGCGCCGACCGGGGTGACGAAGCGATCCTCGCTGCCTTCGCGCTTCTCGATGCGGATGACATCGGCCCCGTGATCGGCCAGCAAGGCGGCGCAATAGGGACCGGCGATGTAACGGCCGAAATCCAAGACGCGAATGCCGGAGAGTATACCCGTCATGCTCCGTTTTCCTCATTCATCTCTATTTACAAGAGAATCATCCCTGATTTTTAGTTAAACCTTAACCGCGCCCAGGCAGGTTTGCATCCGCTTCGGCGCATCGCCCGAGGCGGGGAAGGACCGAATATGGCTGCCGGCCGCGCGGGTGCGACGGGGATGGCGAGAGGCGCGGCGACACCCTTCGGGGTGAAATCGGCCTCGGCGACGCCGTTGCGCTCGCCCTTCGTCGGCGAGGACACCCTCCACGGCTATCTCGAGCAGGTCGCCGCCGGGCGGCCCGGCCAGCGCGCGGTGATCTTCCGCCTGTCGCGGCTGGATCGCTCGCACCGCCGCGAAAAGCATCGGCAGATCGTCGGCAACATGCTGCAGGAGGTGACGCAGCAATATCCCGGCCGGCTCTTCGCGCTGCGCGGCGGCGACGTCGTGATGGTGTGCAAAGGCATCACGCGCAAGGCGGTCGACGAGACGACCGATCTGTTGCGCTATCTCTTCAACGACGATCCGCTGGCGCGCGAAGGCGCCGCGGCGGCGGATTTCAGCGCCACCTTCGATCTCGAGATCAACCAGGCGCAATTCATGGCGGCGCTCGAAGAGATCCGCGAGGCCGAGGCGAAGCGCCGTGCCGCGCACAAATCGGCGCCGGCGCGGATCGCGCATGCGGGCGAGGCGGGGCCGCTCGACTCGGCCCGGGCCAGCGAGCTGATCGACGCCGTAAGCCGCATCGATCTCTCCACCATGGGGCGGCGCCAGTCGGTGTGGGAGATGGCGCCGGACAAGCCGGCGCAGCCGCGCTTCGACGAGTTCTTCTTCTCCATCGACCGGTTGCGCCACGCGATCGGCGCGAATTTCGACCTGGCCAAGGACCGGCAGCTGTTTCTCTATCTCATGCGCTGGCTCGACCGCTACATGCTGACGACGCTGCTGCGCGACCACGCCGATTTTTCGCGTCCGCTGAGCGTCAACATCAACATCGCCACCCTGCTCTCGCCGGACTTCGCCAAATTCGACGATCTGCGCCCGACCGGCTGGCGCGACCGCATCATCCTGGAGGTGCAGCTCGCCGACCTCTGGTCCAACCTGCCCGCCTTCCTCTCGATCTCCGAGGGGCTGAAGCAGCGGCGCTATCAGCGCTGCCTCGACGGCGTGAGCTATCAGGCGCTGCCCTTCGTCAATTTCCGCCGCTTCGACGTGGATTACGTCAAGGTGCTCTGGGACGACGCGCTGCTGCAGCTCGACGAGCGCAATCTGCGCGAGCTGTGCGCGGCGATCGCCGATTGCGGCAAGGGACGCATCATCCTGACGCGCTGCGGCCGGCGCGAGGCGATCCGGGTCGGCCAGGCGATGGGCATCCAGCTCTTCCAGGGCTGGCAGGTGGATCAGGCCAACCAGAGCTTGTGAGTGGGCGCGCGTGCCGGCCCTGGCTTGAAATCCGGCGCAAGACGCGGCATTTCTCCTCGATCCGGCAAGAGGGAGCGTCCATCCGTGAAATTCGGCATCGGCCAGCCGCTGCGGCGGTACGAGGATCTGCGGCTGCTCACCGGCAAGGGCCGCTA
>JASHRZ010000594.1 GCA_030037055.1 Alphaproteobacteria bacterium | reverse complement strand
GTGGCCGAGGAGAACGGCCAGTTCCGCGAATGGACGGTCTTCAAACAAGGCATCACGGACGATCAGCAGGCGATGCTCCGAACGCTTCAGACGCGGCCTTCGACGCCGCCGGCACCGCCAAGCGCCGCGCGCGGGGCCGAGATGCCGGCCGTCATTCGACCGAAGCGGCAGCGCATGAGCGCGCTGCACTATTATGTGCGGCTTACCGGCGGCATGATCATCGTCTTCGGCGCGGCCGTGCTCGGGATCGCCGTGCTCAGAATGATGTCCTGACGCGAACGGCGCGCGGACGATCGTAGAGCCCGTCTTGTCCATCGTGCCGCCTATTGGCGCCTTCGAGCGCGGACCCTAGAATGGCCGTGCTTGTCCTGGGAGGAGAGCGCCATGGGCGATACGATGAAATTCTCCGCCGCGCATGCCAAGGACGCCGTCTTTAAAGATGGCGGGCTGCGCTCCTGCTTTGAGTACCGCGATCTCGGCATCGCGGCGGCAACGGGCGGCAAGGCCATGGCGCATATTGTCCGCGCCAAGCCCGGCCAGCACGGGGGCTTCGGCTGGCACCGGCACCATCTCGACTTCCAGATGTATTATGTGCTCAAGGGCTGGGTGAAGTTCGACTATGAGGGCGTCGGCGCGGTCGTCGCCGAGCCCGGCAGCTGCGTCCACCAGCCGCCGGGCATCGGCCATGCCGAGCTCGACCATTCCGACGACCTCGAGCTCATCGAGATCACCCTGCCCGGCAGCTTCGAGACGGTCGAGACCGCCGCTCCCGCCGCGGCCAGGCGCACCGAGCCGGCCGCCGCCAAATAGAAGGCGCCGCGCCGCCTCTATCACGACCGCAACGACGAGGCAGAGATGGATCGCGCGCTGCTGGAAACGCTCGAGGACGGCGTGCTCACGCTCACGATGAACCGTCCGGACCGGCTCAATGCGCTCAATACCGAGATGCTGCAGCGTCTCTTCGACGCGCTCGGCCGCGCCGCCGCCGATCCCGCCATCGGCGTCGTCGTCCTGACTGGCGCCGGGCGCGGCTTCTGCGCCGGCGGCGACGTCAAGGCGATGGCCGAGCGCGGCGCGAGCAAGGCCGGCTTCGACGAGCGCGTTCAGGATCTGCGCCGGCGGATGGAGGTCTCACGCCTGCTGCACGAGATCCCGAAGCCGACCATCGCCATGCTGCGGGGGCCGGTCGCCGGCGCCGGCCTATCGCTGGCGCTCGCCTGCGATCTGCGCATCGCCGGCGAAACGCTGCGCCTCACCACCGCTTTCGCCAAAGTGGCGCTCTCCGGCGATTTCGGCGGGAGCTGGTTCTTGACCCGCCTCGTCGGCCCCGCCAAGGCGCGCGAGCTCTATCTCACCGCGCCGGTGCTCGGCGCCGCCGAGGCGCTGGCGCTCGGCCTCGTCAACCGCGTCGTCGCCGAGGATGCGCTCCAGGCCGAGACGCGCGCCTTGGCATCCTCGCTGGCGCAAGGGCCCCGCGTCACGCTTGGCTACATCAAGCAGAACATGAACCTCGCCGAGCGCGCCGGGCTTGCCGAGGTGATGGATGCCGAGGCACTGCGCCACATCCGCTGCACCGAGACCGAGGATCACCGCGAGGCCGCCGCCGCCTTCGTCGAGAAGCGCCCGCCCGTGTTCAGGGGGCGCTGAGATGGGCTATCTGCGCCTGCGCCAGATCTGCCTGGTGGCTGAAGCGCTCGAGCCGGCCGTCGCTGATCTCGCCCAGATCCTCGGCCTTGCGGTCTGCTACCGCGACGGCAATGTCGCGCGCTATGGGCTCGTCAACGCGCTGGTGCCGCTCGGCCATAGCTTTCTCGAAGTGGTGGCGCCGACCCGGCCCGGCACCGCCGCCGGCCGCTATCTGGAGCGGCGCCGCGGCGCCGGCGGCTATATGGTGATCATCGATTGCGATGATATCGAGCGCCGGCGCCGGCATCTCGCGGAGATCGGCGTGCGCATCGCCAATCCGCTGCACTATGACAATTATATCGGCCTGCAGCTCCATCCCCGCGACACCGGCGGCGCCATGCTCGAGCTCAATCACACGACAGGTGGCGCGCGGCTCGACGGTCCCTACCACCCCGCCGGGCCGCATTGGCAGGATTTCATCCGCACCCAGACGGCTCGCGCACTGCTCGCGGCGGAGCTGCAAAGCGCCGATCCCGAAGCGCTTGCCCGGCGCTGGGGCGCAGTGCTGGAGCGCGCGGTGACGCGGGGGCCGGCCGGCGCGCCGGAAATCGCGCTCGATTTCGGCCGGCTGCGCTTCGTCGCCGCAACCGACGGACGCGGCGAAGGTCTCGGAGGGCTCGACATCGCCGTAGCCGATCCGGCGCCCATCCTTGCCGAAGCGCGAAGGCGCTCCTGCCCCGTCCTGGGCGATCGGGTCATCGTCTGCGGCACGCGGCTGCTGTTGGTGGGCGAGCGCTGAGCAGGATGCCCGCCGATGTTCCCGCCCCGACGGATCGTCTGCCTGACCGAGGAAACGGTCGAGACGCTCTACCTCCTCGGCGAGCAGGAGCGTATCGTCGGCATTTCCGGCTATGTCGTCCGGCCGCCCCAGGCGCGACGCGAGAAGCCGCGGGTGAGCGCCTTCACCTCGGCGGATATCGGCAAGATCCTGGCGCTGGCGCCGGATCTCGTCCTCGCGTTCTCGGATCTGCAGGCGGACATCGTCGCCGAGCTTCTCCGCCGCGGCATTGCGGTGCATGGCTTCAACCAGCGCAGCCTCGCCGGCATTCTCGACATGATCCGCTTTGTCGGCGCCATGGTTGGGGCCGAGAAGCGGGCAACCCGGCTTGTCGACAGTCTCGAGTCCGGCCTTGCCGCGGCGCGCCGGCGCGGCGAGGGCCTCGCCCGGCATCCGCGGGTCTTCTTCGAGGAATGGGACGCGCCGCTCATCGCGGGTATCGGCTGGGTGTCCGAGCTGATCGACTGCGCCGGCGGCATCGACATCTTTGCTGATCGCGCCCGCCAAGGCGCGGCGAAGGATCGCATCGTCGGCGACGCGGAAGTGGTCGCCCGCCGGCCCGATGTGATCATCGGCTCCTGGTGCGGCAAGAAGTTCCGGCCGGAGCGGGTGAGCGCCCGGCCCGGCTTCGCGGCCGTGCCGGCGGTACGCGACGGCGCGATGTTCGAGATTAAATCGCCGCTGATCCTGCAGCCGGGGCCGGCGGCGCTCACCGACGGCCTGGCCGCGTTGCAGGCGATCATCGAGCGCTGGGCCGGCGCGTCCGGATAGCCATGGCGGGACGATCATGGCCTCGGCGAAACTGCATCAGCACATTGCCGCGATTTTCCCTTGCCCCCGATCTAGGCATGGGCGATAAATTGCGAATGGTTCGCAATTACACCTACATCCTAGAACAGGGCAATAATATCCCATGAATCACCTAACCGTGGGTGCGGCGCTCATGGCAATCCTCGGCGCGATGCCCGCTTTGGCCGATGATGCCCAAGTGATCATCGCCATCAAGGACCATCATTTCGTTCCCGAAACCGTGGAAATTCCAGCGGGAACAAAGGTCAAGCTCATTGTCCGCAATCAGGACCGAACCACCTCGGAATTCGAGAGCGTCGACTTCCATCGCGAGAAAGTCGTTCAGCCCGGCGGCGAGATCACGGTCTTTGTCGGTCCGTTGGCTCCCGGCAGCTATGAATTCTTCGACGATTTCCATCCCGGCACCCGCGGCCATCTCGTCGTGAAATAACCCGGACTCTGCCATGCTCGCGACCTTGATCATCGTTTTCCGCGAAGTCCTCGAGGCCGCGCTCATTGTCGGCATCGTGCTCGCCGCGAGCCGCGGCGTGCCGCGCCGCCACCTCTGGATCGCTGGCGGCATCGCCAGCGGCGTCCTCGGCGCGGTTCTCGTCGCCGGCTTCGCCGGCGAGATCGCGGCAGCGGTGGAAGGCATCGGCCAGGAGCTGTTCAACGCCTCGATCCTGTTCGCCGCAGTATGCATGCTGGGCTGGCACAATATCTGGATGAGTCGGCACGGGCGCGAATTGGCGGCGAACGCGATGCGGGTTGGCCGCGAGGTGCTGGCAGGCGCGCGACCGCTATATGCGCTGGCGCTGGTCGCCGGCATCGCGGTGCTGCGCGAAGGCTCGGAGGTCGTGCTGTTCCTCTACAGCGTCGCCGCGGCCGGCGGCAGCAGCGCCTTGGGCATGGTCGCCGGCGGGGCGCTTGGCCTTGCCGCGGGCGTCGGCGCCGGGGCCGGCATTTATCTTGGCCTGTTGGCCATTCCCATGCGCCATCTCTTTTCGGTGACCGGTTGGCTCATTCTGTTCATTGCGGCCGGAATGGCATCCCAAGGCGCCGCCTTCCTGCTGCAAGCCGATATCCTGCCGGCCCTCGGCAACAATATCTGGGACACGTCGTCTCTGCTCAGCGAAAGAAGCCTGCCCGGCCAGCTTCTGCACGTCCTGCTCGGCTACACTGCGCAGCCCGCCGGCATTCAGCTCGTCTTCTATCTCGCGACTCTAATCGTCATCTTCTCGCTGATGCGCCTCTTGGGACACGCACCGCCTGCAAGGCGCGGACAGGATCGGGCGGCGCGATACGGGACGTCATGACCCCTGGGAGCAACTGAGGGCCGTCCCGAGACTCGGCCGGCGCTTTTCTCGCTTGCCTCAGAACGGCACGGTCAGCGCGTTGAAGATGGTGAAGCGCGGACCATAGGCCGATTGGAAGATGCCGATGCCGGTCGACGGCCGGATCAAATTCACCCGGTCGAAGATGTTGAGCAGGACGAGCCGGTCGACCACCTCGCCGACGCCCGGGACCGTGAAGGCGCGCTGCGCGCTGAGATTGACCTGAATGACCGTCGGCAGCGGCTGCTCGTCAGCGAAGCCGGCGCGCAAGCCGCTGCTGTAGATCGCGTCAACGCCGAAGCTGTAGGGCTTCCAGTCGTAGGTGGCGCCGGCGGAAGCGCCGTAGAGCGGCTGGTGATCGAGCACGATGTACTCGCTGTCGATGAAGGCAAGCTCGGCCGGCGGAAAGTTGAACTGCCCGGTCGACACGCCTCTCTGCATATTCCTGCCGACCGTCAGATTGGCGTATCCGGACAGCGGGTCACCCTTGTAATTGACTGCCAACTCGCCGCCCCAGATATAGCCATGCGTGTAGTTGAACGGGGCGAAGATCGGCACGACGCCGAACTGCCCGGTGTCGAGATAGTCGTGCGTGATTTCGTAGAAATTGTCCTCGGAGAGGGTGAGACCGGGGGCGAGGCGCTGGACCACGCCGACATCCCATTCGTAATCATCCTCCGCCAGCGGCGTGGCGATGCCGGCGGGACCCGCGGCGCTGGTGCCGGCGAAAGCGGCTGAGGCGGTGGGGGAAATGCCCTGAAAGCTCGGCACCTGCATGTAACGGGCAAAGCCGCCATGGAGCGTCGTGTCAGGGGTGAGGAGATAGGAGAGATTGGCGGTCGGATCGGTCTGACGGTGGTTGGTAAAGCCGGTGAGATCGTCCCAACGTAGGCCGAAATTGGCGCGCAGCTTGTCGTTGATCTGCCAGAGATCATTGACATAGAGGCCAGAAACGACGTTGGTGGCCCGGGTGTTGTTGATTACCGAGATCGGCACGTTGCTGGTCTGCGCGCCGCTGGCGTCGACGGGGAAGACCAGCGAGTTGTCGTCGGCGATCACGCGGTAGACGCCGAGATAGAAGCCGGTGCCGAGGGCGTGGGCACCGCGCTTCCATGTGAGGTCGCCTTCGAGCGTGTTGTCGAGATCGTTGTGCGAGGCGGTCGACGCCACGCCCTGGTAGATGAGCTCGCCGGCATTGTCGGGCCTGAAGTTCTCGGAAATGGAATGCGCGGCATAGGCGAGCTGATATGACAGATCCTGTTCCGGCGTGCCCTTGAGCGCGACCATAGCGAGGACATCCCGGAAATTGAGGTAGGAATTGATCTCAGACGACGGTAGGACCCCGGCCCCCGCCAGCGTGAATTGCGGCGCCAAATTCGGCACGTTCGGTAACTGATTGTTGCTGCCGGCGGCGGAGGCGATGACGCTCAGTGTGGTGGAGGCATCGAGCGCGTAGGAAAAGAAGCCGAAGCTCTGCCCCTGATTGGTCCAATCGTGGATCGCATCCGGCCCCGGCGTGGCCGAGCTGAAGGCGGTGTCGCTCTGGCTGTAGAGCGTACTGAGGTAATAGCTGAAGCTGCCGGCACAGCCGCCATATTGCACGCTCGGCTGAAACATTCCGCGCTGTCCGCCATAGATCGTGACGCTGCCGCCGGGCTGCTGGCAGCCGTCCTTCGTCTCGATGTCGACGACGCCGCCGGTGGCGTAGCTGTAGCGCGCGGGCAGGACGCCATCGAGCAGATTGACCTGCTTGATGAACAGCGGATTAATCATCGACAGGAAGGGCGGGTTGGTGTTGATATCCAGCGGTACCATCACGCCGTTGATCTGGTACTGGAACTGCGGCCCTTCGGTGTTGCGGATGTGGATCTGCTGGTTCTGGTCGATGGCGACGCCGGGCATCTGCGCCAGCACGTCGGTGAGCGCGGTGTTGGCACCCGCCGGCAGCGCGTCGATGTCCTGCACCGTTATCGTGTATTGGTTGGCACCGGCCGGCGACACGCCCGGCCCGCCGAGCCGAGCTGCCTGCACGGTGACGGTTTCCAGGTCCTCCGGGACCAGCGCCAGCGACACGGGTTTGTCCAGTGCCGCCGGCAGGACGACAGAGTCCGTGAAGGGCGTAAAGCCGGTCTTGCGCCCCACCAGCACATAGCTGCCCGGCTCGACCGGGCCGAGGGTAAACCGGCCTTGTCCATCGCTGAGGGCATGAGCGATTGCAGCACCGCCGGCGCTGCGCAGCTCGATTTCCACCCCGGAAAGCGGGTGGCCCGAGATGTCGACGACCGACCCGCTTACCCCTGCCGGAGCGGCGTGCGCCGAGCCGCCGCAGGCCGGCGCCGATATCAGAACCGCCGCCACGATGAGCCCGAGACGGTGACGACGCAACCGCTTCAATCCCCCTTCTCCTTACACTGCCCGGCTGCTCCGTCGGCGGTACTGCTATTGCGTATGATTCGCAATACCGGCGCGTCAAGCGGCCGGTTCGAGACCACGGCTGAGCTGCGGTCGACGCCATATTGAACCCTCGCTGGAGCCGGACAATAAGAAAGCAATAGCTGAACGCGAGATGTTGGATCGCCGCGGCGGCGGCGAGCGAGTTGCTGTCGCTTCTCTTGCCCGGCCGCGGCGGATTTCAAGGTTTGGACGCCGGACGTGAACCTTGGCGAATCGAGAATGTCGGCATCTCGGCTTCGATCCGGAACCGGGCCAAGAGCCGCAGCAGCGCTGCACCTCCGAAGTCGAATACGGGTTCACCCGCTGGTGGCAGACCGGCACGGCCGGTGCCTTCGGCCATTTCGACCGCTGGAGCCGGCAGGAGGAGCACGCCGCGCCGCAACTCTTCGGCAAGGTCTTCAATATCGGGCCGGGCACGCTGGAATGGAACGGCGGCGTGCTTCTCGGTCTCACCTCCGCGGTGTCCGCGGTGACGGTGCGCTGGCAGGCCGAATACGAAAATACCGCGCTCAGCTTTCCGACGCGACCTTGTTCTCTACCGCGATGCGGATCAGCTCGGCGGTGCGCTGGACGCCGAGCTTCGATTTGATCTGGCCGCAACTGTTGGCAATCGTCTTGTAGCCGAGGCCGAGCGCGTCGGCGATCTGCTGCAGGCTGCGCCCCTCGCCGAGCAGCCGCAGGATCTCGAGCTCGCGCGGCGAGAGATCGGCCAGCGGATGCGCTGGCGTGCGTGCGCTGAAAAGCGCCAGCTCCTGCGCCAGAGGCGGCGCGACATAGTTCCGGCCCTCGCCGACGCGCCTTATGCCCTCGAGAATCTCCGCCGGCGCGGCGGTCTTGCCGACATAGCCCGCGGCGCCGGCCTGCAGGGCGCGCATCGCATGCAGGGGATCGTCATGCATGCTGAGCACCAAAATGCGCGGCGCCTCCTCCTCCATCCGCAGCCGCTTGATCAGCTCCAGCCCGCCGAGGCCCGGCAGGTTGAGATCGAGAATGACGAGATCGGGCCGCCAATCGCGGCAAATGCCGATCGCCTCCTTGCCGCTCGCCGCCTCGCGCAGCTCGAGCCGCACCTCCTCGGTGAGCATCCGGCGCAGCCCGGCGCGCACGATGGCGTGGTCGTCGACAATCAGGATCCTCATAGCGCCTCGGCCCGTTCGCGCGCCGGCAGCGGCAGCAGCGCCGTCACCAACAGGCCTGCGCCGGGATCGCTCGTCACCGCGAGGCTGCCGCCCAGCGCCTTGACGCGCTCGCCCATGCCGAGGAGGCCGTAGCCGGCGCCGGGGCGGGCGCTCATGCCGCTGCCGTCATCGCGCACCGTCAGCACCAGCCCATCGCGGCCGTCGCCCTCGCCACGCCGGTGGCAGAGAGCAATAGCAATGGCGCTCGGCTGCCCGTGGCGCAAGGCGTTGCTAAGGCATTCCTGGACGATGCGGTAGATCGTGGTGTCGATCAGCTCGCCCCTGCCCTCGGCCTCGGGCGCGATCTCCAGCCCGAAGTCGATCTCGGGATGGCGGCGACGCCAGAACTCGATCAGATTGGCGATGGCGGCGCCGAGGCCGAACTCGGCGAGGCCGATCGGCCTGAGCCGCCCGAGCATGCTCTTGACCTGTTGCTGCAAATGCGCCGCGGCCTCCCCGATCGCCGCGGCGGGAGCGGCGATCGCCGGCAGCCGCCCGGATTCGGCCTGGCGCGCAATGGCGGCGGCATCGACGTTGATGGCGAAGAGGAAGGGTCCGATCTCGTCGTGCAGGTCGCGTGCCAGCTCGCTGCGCTCCTGCTCCTGCAGGCTCAGCAGCTGCTCGGTGAGCCCGCGGTTTTCCGTCGCCATCCCGGCCAGTTGCGCCGCCATGCGGTTGAAGCTGTCGTGCAGCCGCGACAGCTCCGGCGGCAGGCGCTCCTCGAGGCGAACGGCGTAATCGCCGCCGCCGATGCGGGCAAGGCCCCGGGCGAGGCGGTCGAGCGGACGCAGCGCGCGCCCGATGAAAACGTAGATCAGCAACATGGTGGGCGCCGAGAACAGCGCCAGCAGGAGTAAGCTGTCGCCGAACTCGTTCCAGATCTCGAGGATCTCGTTGTGCGGCACGGTCTCGAGCGTGATCGCGCCGTAGTCGCTGCCGCCGGCGGCGACCGGTATCACGACGCGGCTCGGCTTCACGCCGATCAGGCGCTCGAACCAGCGCGGCGCCGCGGCGAGCGCCAGCGCGTCCCTTTGCGGCGCCGTTTCCGCGCTGTCCTCGCCGGAGAGGCTCACCCCGAGATGCCGGTTGCCGCGGAAGGAGGCCACGAGCCGCTCGAGGTCGCGCCGCTTGTCGTCGGAGCGGTCGAGCCCGGCGATGCCGAGGGCCACGGTCTGCCGCGCCACCGCCAGCGCTGAGTGCATCTCCGCCTCGACCGAGCGCGAGGCATTGAGGCAGGCCAGCGTGCCACCCAGCGCCAAGCTCGCGGCGAAGACCAAGGCCACCAAGCCGATCAGGCGCAGCCGCAGCGAGAGCGCGGTGCTCCCCGGGTTCCGTCCGACGCCGCGCACGCTCCCTCCCCCATCCTCTTGCCTTTCCTGGCCACAGCATGCCACGGCACCGAACGGATGCAAAATCAGCCGCCATCGGGACGATCGAGCCGCGGGTTGCCGTCGACGCGGCCAATTGGGTACGCTCGACATGAAGGACCAGAACGAATGACGGGCGATATCCGGCCGCATCGCATCGTCGCCGAGGGCGGCGCTAGCGTCGATGTCTTCTCCTTGCCGACCGATGCCGCAAGCCTGGAGGAGCTGTTGCGTGACCTCTTCCAGAACCATTGGCGGCACATCACCTTCGGGCCGATCATCCAGGGCGCCGCCTGGGACATGCGGGGGGCGCAGGCGCCCGACACGATCAAGATGTTCGACGGCTATCTCACGGTGGCCTTCGGCGTGCCCCACTTCCACCTCTGCATTGGCGAGCACAAGGGACCGCACGACAATCCGGTATCGCCGGCCCTGGCCCGCGATCGCCGCACCGCGCGCGCCGAGCTTTTTCGACAGCTCAGCCGCGCCGGCCATCCGATCTCCTGGGGACTTCGCCTCTTTAACGGCGAGGACGAGCAGCAGATCACGGTGCTGCTGCCCAATCCCTTCCTGCATCCCGACAGCGAGAAGATTCTGAAGACGCCCGATTGGTCGCGGCTGGAGCGGTGGCACCGATTGCGGGCCCGCTGGCTCGGCCTTGCCCCGACCCCTTCGACCGCTCCGGCCGCGGCTTTCGCTACGAATAGAGGTGACCCTAGGAACGGAATTTTCCCGCTTCTTGCCGCCCGATGTCGCGACCTACGCGTTCAGGATGCCGTTGGGCGCTGGATTTTCGGCCGCGCGCTTGCATCCCATCGAGCGGTCAGAGGGGCCATGCACTTATTTGCAAAACCTCATGCTCATCTTGCCGCAGCAATGCCCGTCATGGCGCCGGTTCATGCCGACGAGTTGGAGAGCGCCTTCGACGCCAATGTCGCCGCTTCCGGCGGCCCAGCTATAACACTGGGCGCCAGCGGGATTGCGTAAAGGCATCTCTCCCCCGCGGGCTGTGGCAGCTCCCGGCACGGGAATGGAGGAAAGATGCGGACGATCGCGGCCATATCCTTTGCTCTCCTGGCGCTCGCCGCGGCGGCGGTGGCGGCGGAGCGGATGCGTTTCTGGAATACGACCTCCTTCACCATCACCGAGCTCTATCTGGCGCCGGCGGGAACGAGCCAGTGGGGCGCGAACCAATGCGCGAACGACCCCGACGGCGCCGTCGACGCCGATGAGCGCCTTACTCTCAAGGATATCGTGCCGGGACGCTACGACGTAAAACTGGCCGACAAGACGGGGCGCGTTTGCATGGTGAGGAACGTCGAGGTCAAATCCGGCAAGCCCTACGCCTTCTCCATCGATGACCGAGACCTGACCGACTGCACCAAGTAAACGCCGAAGGAGGGACGGCTCCGGCGCGGGGCCGCGGTCGGCCTCCCGCTCCTGCGGAGCGAGGCATATTTGGGAAAGAGTGACCCAGCCGCGCTACCCGGACGGACCTTTACTGGCGGGCGGACCAGCGGCGAGACGAAAGGCGCGCGGATGTCGGGGAGGATCGGGCCCGGCCCTTTGGCGGGCATTCTCATGCCGATGGCGGCGCTGGCAAGCCGCGACGGCCTCCGCCGCCGGCCGAAGAGCCTTACGCCAATCTGCCCACCGTCACGGTCATCGCCACGACGCCGCTGCCGGGAACCGGCATCGACATCGACAAGGTGCCGGCCAATGTGCAGAGCCTCACGCGACCTTCGGCGAGAAGGCTCGCCGAGCCTGCTTAGCAGCATGACCGACCAGCTCGGCAGCGTCAGCATCAACAGCACGCTCGTGGATCCCTTTCAACCAGTCATTCTGCTGCGCGGCTTCGAGGCCTCGCCGGTGCTCGGCAGGCCGCAAGGGATCGCCGTCTGTCAGAACGACGTGCGCATCAATGAGGCGTTCGGGGACACCGTCAATTGGGATCTGATCCCCCGATGTCGCGATCGACCGCGTCGATGTCGTCAGCGCCAACCCGGTCTATGGCCTCAACACGCTGGGCGGCGCGGTGCTGGTCACCATGAAGAACGAGGGCGACCTTGCCGGCGGCTCCTTCAGCCAGCGCAACGCCCGCATCGAGTACGGCGAGCAGGCGGGACCTTATGCCGCCTATCTCGCCGGCAATTACTATGCCTCGGATGGCTGGCGGCAATTCTCGCCCGACACCCTGCGGCAGCTCTACGCCGCGGCCGTTGCGCTGGCGAGAAGCTGACGCTCGATGTCAGCTTCGCCGGCGCCAACAACCGCCTGTTCGGCGAGGGGACGACGCCGGAGCAGGAGCTCGCCGCCGGCCGTTCGCTGGTCTTCACCAACCCGCAGTACAAATTCAACGAGCTGGAATTCGTCGCCCTCAACGCCGCCTACCAAGCCACCGACGCGCTCTCCTTCCAGGGCAATGCCTATCGCCGCGAGTTCCATCAGACGGTGCTCAACGGCAATACCACGAAGTACACCTCCTGCGGCAACGGCTTCCTCTGTCAGCCCGACGGGGCCGCTGGTCTCCGGCACCGGCGGCGCGATCCCCGACATCTCGAACGGCGGCACCATCCCGATCGGCGAAGACGATCCGAGACCATTCGTGCGGTGGGGGTCGGCGGCACGTTGCAGACGACCTACCGGAGAGATTTTCGGCCACGACAACAATTTCGTCCTCGGCGGCAGCTACAACCATGACGCGGTCGATTTCCAATCGGCCGATCACCCTGACCGTGGTGCCCTCGGGCTATTTCGTCGATACGCCGGAGAACACCGGCTTCATCGCGACGCCGGTCAGTCTCTGCGCGGCCGATGCCTATTACGGAATTTTCGTCACCGACACTTTCAATCTCACCTCCGCGCTCGCCGTCGCCGCCGGCGGCCGCTACACCCTCGCCGAGATCGCGCTGAGCAATCATCTGGGCACGTATCTCACCGGCACAGCCGCTACTCCTGATTCAATCCCGCCTTTGGCTTCACCTACAAGATTCTCGCCAATCTCACCGGCTACGCCGGCTATTCGGAGGGCGCCGACACCGGGCGAAATCGAATGCTCCAACCCGGCGCAGCCCTGCCTGCTGCCCTCCTCGCTGTCGTCGGACCTGCCGAGCCTGAGACAGGTGGTCTCGCACACCTACGAGGCCGGACTGCGCGGCAGCTTCGCGCAGCCGGAGCTGCTGCCCGGCAAATTCACGTGGAATTTCGGCCTGTTCCGCA
>JASHRZ010000593.1 GCA_030037055.1 Alphaproteobacteria bacterium | reverse complement strand
GATGCCGCGGGCGCCGAGCGGCCTGCCCGCGCCATCGCGCAGCGGCGCAGCGACGATGCCGAGCCGGGCGCTCCCGCCATCGGGGCGACGGAACCAGAGCTCCGCCGATGCCACCGGGAGGGCGGTGACGAAGACGTTCTCCTCGCCGGGCTCGGCCAGGAACTCGGCGGCGGCTCGGCCGAGCAGCGTCTCGGGGGTCCAGCCGAGCACGCCCTTCGGCGAGACGAAGGTAAAGCGGCCGGCCGTGTCGGTCTCCCAGGCGAAATCGCTGGAGATCTCGACCAAATCCTTGTAGCGCTGCCGGCTCTCGATCAACGCCTCGCGCAGGTTGCGCGCCAGCGGCGCGTCATGCAGCAGCGCCAGCACGCGCCCCTCCTCGGCCAGCGGAAGCAGCAGCAGCTCGGCGCCCGGCACGGCGGCAAGCGCCACCAGGCGCGCGCCGGTGCCGCTTGCCTCGCCGGCGATCCCGGAGAGCGCGCGGCGAAGTCGAGGATCGGCCTCGGCCAGCAGCCTGCCGCCCGCTGGGTTGGCGGGCGCCACTGCCCCATCGCGGCCGAGCAGCAGCGCCGGGCCGGGAAAGCCCGCTACCGCTTCGGCCGCCAGCGCCAAGCCTGGCCCGCCTGTCTCGTGCTCGCGCCCTGTCATGGCCCTCCGGCCGGAAGCGAACCGGCGCCGGCCTCGGCAAAGGCTAACAAAGCGGGTTTAGGAAAAGCTTAAGCCTTACGGGCGAAGCTGCGCCGATGATCCGCTCGATCACCATTGATGGCAAAGCCTTCGAGCTCAGCGTCCGCGAGCAGGCAGCGGGCGATTGGCACTGGCTGATCACGGCACCGGGACAGCTGGTGCTGTCCGGCACCGCATCGAGCGAGCGGCAGGCACTGGACTGCGCCCACCGCACCGGCAGGGCCCTGGCGCAGCTGGCCGCGTCCTAAGCGCGGGAGCCGGCCTGGCGCCTCGATCAGTTGCGCTCGTCGAGAAAGAGATCGACGCGCAGCGGTTCGCCCGGCTTCACCGCATAGCGGGTGAAATCGCTGACGCCGGCTTCACGCAGCACGTCTTCGTCGATGAGGAACCGGCCGGTAAGGCTGGCGGCGTCGCGCGTCAGGACATAATGCGCGGCATCGGCCATAATCTCGGGCTTGCGGCCGGCCTCCGGATTGGCGCCGGGGATGATCTGCAGCGCCGCAGTGGCGATGGTGGTGCGCGGGCAGAGCGCGTTGACGGCGACACCGTCCTCCTTGAACTCCTCGGCCATGCCGAGGACGCACATTGACATGCCGTATTTGGCGATGGTGTAGGCGACATGGTCGCGGAACCAGCGCGGATTGAGGTTCAAGGGCGGCGAGAGCGTCAGGATATGCGGGTTTCCCGCGCGCAGCAGATGCGGCAGGCAGGCGCGCGAGCAGAGATATGTGCCGCGCGTGTTGATGCCCATCATCAGATCGAAGCGCTTCATCGGCGTCTCGAGGGTATCGGTGAGGCTGATGGCGGAAGCATTGTTGACCAGGATGTCGATCCCGCCGAAGCGCTGGACCGTTTGCTCGACCGCGTCCAGCACCTGCTCCTCCTCGCGGATGTCGGTCTTGACCGGAAGCGCCTTGCCGCCGGCCGCCTCGATCTCGCGGGCGGCGGTGTAGATCGTGCCGGGGAGCTTGGGGTGCGGCTCGGTCGTCTTGGCGGCGATCACCACATTGGCGCCGTCGCGCGCGGCGCGCAGCGCAATGGCGAGCCCGATGCCGCGCGAGCCGCCGGTGATGAACAACGTCTTGCCTTTGAGATCGGCCATGTCCCTCCCTCCCTTTGCCGGCGAAGACGCAGGCTGCGTTCAGAACGCTTCCGCTTCGAGCTCCATCAGCGGCTCGGCGCCGGCGGCGATGTTGGCGAAGAGCGCATTGGTCTCGGGCAGCACGCGCGCCATGTAGAAACGCGCCGTGGCGAGCTTGCCCTTGTAGAACAGCCTCTCGTCGCCGCCGGCCTTGGCCAGCGCGATCTCGGCGATGCGCGCCCAGAGATAGGCCATGGCGACGAGGCCGAAGGCGCGCAGATACTCGCTCGCCGCAGCCCCTGCCTCGTCGGGATCGGCCATCCCCTTCTGCGCCAGCAGCGCCGTTACCTGCTGCAGACGGCCGAAGGCCTTCATCACCGGCGCGACGAATTCCTGCAGCTCGGGCTTCTCCTGGCGCTGGCGCAGCCAGGCGTCGACGGGGTGGAAGAAGCGACGCAGCAGCCGGCCGTTGTGCATCGGCATCTTGCGGCCGACGAGGTCGAGCGCCTGGATGCCGTTGGCGCCTTCGTAGAGCATGGTGATGCGGCAATCGCGCACCAGCTGCTCCATGCCCCATTCGCGGATATAGCCGTGGCCGCCGAAGACCTGCACGCCCATATTGGTCGCGGCAAAGGCGTTGTCGGTGAGCATCGCCTTGATGATCGGCGTCATCAGGCCGACGAAATCCTCGGCCTCCTCGCGCGTCTCGGCATCGGGGTGGCGCTCGGCGCGGTCGAGGGCGAGCGAGACCCAGCCGGCGAGAGCGCGCGCGCCTTCGGTATAGGCCTTCATGGTGAGCAGCATGCGCCGCACGTCGGGATGGACGATGATGGGGTCGGCGGGCTTGTCGGGGAACTTGTCGCCCTTGAGCGCGCGGCCCTGCAGCCGCTCCTGGGCGTATTGCCGCGCCGTCTGGTAGGCGGTCTCGCCGAGAGCCAGGCCCTGCAGGCCGACGCCGAGCCGCGCCCCGTTCATCATGGTGAACATGGCGCGCATGCCCTTATGCGCCTCGCCGACGAGATAGCCCTCGGCGTCCTCGAAATTGATGACGCAGGTGGCCGACCCCTTGATCCCCATCTTGTGCTCGATCGAGCCGCAGCGCACGCCGTTGCGAGGGCCGACGGTGCCGTCCTCCTTGACCAGGAATTTCGGGACGATCAAGAGGCTGATGCCGCGGATGCCCGCCGGGGCGCCGACGATGCGCGCCAGCACGAGATGGACGATGTTGCCGGTGAGGTCGTGCTCGCCGGCCGAGATGAAAATCTTGGTGCCGGTGATCTTGTAGACGCCGTCAGCGCCGGCGGGCTCGGCCCGGGTGCGGATCTGGCCGAGATCGGTGCCGCATTGCGGCTCGGTCAGGCACATCGTGCCGCTCCAGCTGCCGTCGACCAGATGCGGCAGGAATTTCCGCTTCTGCGCCGGCGAGGCGTGGCGCCAGATGGCGCTGTAGGCGCCGCGGGACAGGCCGGGATACATGCCGAAGGACATGTTTGAGGACGACACCATCTCCTCTACAAAGAATTGCAGCGTGTGCGGCAGCCCTTGCCCGCCATAGTCGGGATCACACGAGAGCGCGGTCCAGCCGCCCTCGCGGAAGAGGTTGTAGGCCTCCTTGAAGCCCTTGGGTGTGCGCACGACGCCGTTCTCGAAGGCGCAGCCTTCTTCGTCGCCGCTGCGGTTCAGCGGGAACAGCACCTCCTCGCAGAGCTTGGCGGCTTCCTCGAGCACCTGCTCGAACACGTCCGGGGTGGCGTCGGCATAGCCCGGCAGCTTCGCCAGCTCGCCGATGTCAAACAGCTCCTGCAGGATGAAGCGGTACTCGCGCAGCGGCGCCTTGTAAGTGGTCATGGCTTCTCTCTCAGTTGCGCAGCGGTTTGCCGGTCTCGAGCATGTGCTCGATGCGCGCCAGCGTCTTTGGCTCGCGGATCAGCGACTGGAAGGCGCGCCGCTCCAGCGCCAGCAACTGATCCTCGCTGGTCTCGAGCGTCATGTCTGTGTCGCCGCCGCTCAGCACCTCGGCGAGCCGCTCGGCCACCACCGCGTCATAGGCGGTGGCCTTGCCCTGATGCACCAGCTCAGTGACGCCGAGCTTCAGCGCCGCGGCGCCGGTCGGACCAGGCAGGTTGAGCGGCGCCGGCTTGGGCGGCTGGTAGTCCTTGGCGAGCGCCAGCGCCTTCGCCTTGGCGTCGGCCAGCAGCCGGTCGCGGTTCATGGTGATGCCGTCGCTCTCGCGCAGCATCAGCATGTCGCCGGCCTCGGCCGCCGAGCGCGATACCTTGGCGAGCGCGATCGCCTCGAAAGCCTGCATCAGCGGCGGCATCGGCCCCCCCGGCCGCTTCTTATTGGCGACTTGGCGCGTCAGCAGCTCCTTGCAGCCACCCCAGCCCGGCACCAGCCCCACGCCGGTCTCGACCAAGCCGATATAGCTCTCTGCATGAGCCTGCACCGCGGCGGAATGCAGCAGGATCTCGCAGCCGCCACCAAGCGCCATGCCGGAGGGCGCGCTCAGCACGGGGAAGGGCGCGTATTTGACGTCCTTGTAGGCGTTCTGCCCCGCGGCCTCGCCTTCCTCGATGAAGGGCCAGAGCGCGACATTGGCGGCGAATAAAGCAAGCCCGACATTGGCGCCGACCGAGAAATTCTCCGCCTCGTTATAGACCACCATCGCCTTGAAGGCGCCATTGCTCTTCTTGACGGTGTCGAGCCCCTTGCCGAGCATGAAGACGATATCCGGATCGATCGCGTTCATCTTGCTGTGGAACTCGAGGCAGAGCACGCGGTCGCCGACATCCCACAGGCTCGCCGAGCCATTGCGTGCTAGCGGCTTCGACTTGCGCTTGATGTCGGCGAGGAGCAGCACGCCCGGCCGGCGCTTCACCCGCACGTAGGCGCCGTCGACGGCGAGATATTCGAGCCGCCCCGCGGAGGTGCGATAGAAGGATTTCCCTGCCGCCTGACGCAGCAGCGGCGGCACGGCAATCTTCTCCCCCTCAAGCAGCGTGATGACGGCGTCGGCGCCGATCTCGTCGATAAGCTCGAAGGGGCCGTATTTCCAGGTGTAGCCCCAGCGCATCGCCTCGTCGACGGCGACGATGTCGTCGGCGATCTCCGGCACCAGCGCCGCCGCATAGGCGAGCGTCTGAGCGAGCACGCGGCGCGCATATTGCCCGCCGCGATCGCCGTGGCGCAGCAGCACGTCGGGCTTGCGCTCGGCAATGCTGGCAAGAGTGGGCTCGGCGACGGGACGGTATTGGCCGGTGGCGAGATCGATCGCTTCGCGCACGCGCCCGGTCTCGGTCCGCGTCATGCGGTAGAAGCCGCCCTTGCCTTTGCGGCCGGTATAGCCTTCGGCGATCATCCTGGCGATGAGCGGCCGCTCCTTGTAGAGGCGGATATAGGGGTCGTCCTTGGGCAGCGTGCGCTGCATGCTCGCCGCCACTTGCGGCGTCAAATCGATGCCGACGAGATCGAGCAGGCCGAAAATGCCGGTGCGCGGCATGCCGAAGGGCCGGCCCATGATGGCGTCGGCCTCCTCGATGCTGAGGCCGAGATCGAAGGCCGCCTGCAGAGCCGATTGGATCCACATGCCGCCGATGCGGTTGGCGATGAAGCCGGGCGTGTCCCTGGCATGGATCACGCCCTTGCCGAGGCGAAGGTCGCAGAACTCGTCGATCGCCTGCACTGCGTCGGCCCGCGTATTCGGCCCCTTGACGATCTCGAGCAGGCGCATGTAGCGCGGCGGGTTGAAGAAATGGGTGATGAGGAAATCGCGCTGGAACCTCTCGGGCATGGCGCCGACGAGATCGCGCAAGGGAATGGTCGAGGTGTTGGAGGAGACGATCGAGCCCGGCTTGCGCGCCGCATCGATCTTGGCGTAGGTGGCGTGCTTGACGTCGAGGCGTTCCAGCACAGCCTCGACGATCCAGTCGCACTCCGCGAGCAGCGCAAGATGGTCCTCAAGATTGCAGGGAGTGATGCGGCGCGCGAAGTCGCGATGCATCAGCGGCGCGGGATCGGTCTTGAGCAGGCGCTC
This sequence comes from Alphaproteobacteria bacterium, assembly GCA_030037055.1. GTDB lineage: Bacteria > Pseudomonadota > Alphaproteobacteria > ATCC43930 > CGMCC-115725 > DAHUYF01. The sequence goes on along the minus strand of JASHRZ010000593.1, from coordinate 364 downwards.
GATCGCCTCCTCGGCGACGATGTTGCGGTTCTTGGCGCCGGGCGGGACGATGTCCAGCAGCACGACGGGCAGCCCGGCATTGGCGACATGGGCGGCGATGCCGCCGCCCATCACACCAGAGCCGATGACTGCGACTTTGGTGATCGCCATGGTTCGCCTCCGCTCAGCGGCGCTCGAGGATGGTGGCGATGCCCTGGCCGCCGCCGATACATTGCGTGGCCAGCGCGTAGCGCTTGCCCTCCCGCGCCAAAAGCGCGGCCGCCTTGCCGGTGATGCGCGCGCCGGTGGCGCCCAAGGGATGGCCCATGGCGATCCCGCCGCCGTCGTGATTGGCCTTCTTCTCGTCGATGCCGAGCTCGCGCAT
>JASHRZ010000592.1 GCA_030037055.1 Alphaproteobacteria bacterium | reverse complement strand
GATTGCGAAATAAATAGGGCAAGCCCGTCCGTGGGCATGGCCGGCGCGCGGTAGCGGAATTCCGACGCGATGTCGGTCTCGACGGGGATGCGGGCGATGCGCTCAAGCCAGTACTTTGCCACCAGTGCCGCATGGTACGAGGTGCCGCAGGCGATGATCGTCATCCTGCCGATGTCCGCCAGATCGAACGGCAGGCTGGCGAGATGAACGCTGCGCGTCGTCGGATTGAAATGCGCATGCAGCGTGTCGCCGATCACCGCCGGCTGCTCGAAGATTTCCTTCTCCATGAAGTGGCGGTGATTGTCCTTGCCGATGAGTGCGCCCGACAGCGCCGTCTCCTTGATCGGCCGCTCCACCCGGCGATGCTCGGCATCGAACACGCACGCGCCATTCGGTGTCACCACCGCCCAATCGCCTTCCTTGAGATAAAGGATGCGCCGCGTCAGCGGCGCCAGCGCCAGCGAATCGGAGCCGAGATACATCTCGCCCTCGCCGAATCCGATGGCGAGCGGCGAGCCACGCCGGGCGCAGACCAGCAGCTCAGTCTCGCCGGCAAAGAGGATGGCGAGCGCGAAGGCGCCGTCGAGCCGCTTGAATGCCTTGGCGGCCGCCTCGACCGGCGCCATGCCCTCGACGAGATGGCGCGTCAGCAGCGCCGCCACCACTTCGGTGTCGGTCTGTGTCTCGAAGCGATAGCCCCAGGACACGAGCTCGTCCTTCAGCTGCTGGAAATTCTCGATGATGCCGTTATGGACGACGGCGACCCGGTCGGTGGCGATGGGATGCGCGTTGGTCTCGTTGGGCACGCCGTGGGTCGCCCAGCGCGTGTGGCCGATGCCGATCTTGCCGCCGAGTGGCGCAGCCCGTAGGCGCTCGACGAGGCGGTCGAGCTTGCCCTCGGCGCGGCGGCGTTCGATGCGGCCATCGACCAGCGTAGCGAGCCCGGCGCTGTCATAGCCGCGGTATTCGAGCCGCCGCAGCCCTTCGACGAGCAGCGGCGAGACCTCTTTCTTGCCGATGATGCCGATGATGCCGCACATCAGCCTTTGCCTTGCCGCGGCTTCTTCGCCTTCCCGGCGCCACGGCGCGCGCGCATCTCGGCGGCGCGTTTCGGCTTGGTCAACTGCGGCGCGCGCTCCACCGCCAGCGCGTCGGCCGGCACGTCTTCGGTGATGACGCTGCCCGCGCCGATGAAGGCGCCATCGCCGATCTTGACCGGCGCCACCAGCGAGGCGTTGGTGCCGATAAAGGCGCGCTCGCCGATCTCGGTGCGGTGCTTGGCGAAGCCGTCGTAATTGCAGGTGATGGTGCCGGCGCCGATATTGCTGCCGCCGCCGACGGTGCTGTCGCCGAGATAGGTCAAATGGTTCGCCTTGACGCCCGGGCCCAGGCGCGAGTTCTTCACCTCGACGAAATTGCCGACATGCACCTCGTCGGCAAGATCGGCGCCAGGCCTGAGACGCGCGAACGGCCCGATTCTGGCGCCGTCGCCGATGCGGGCGCCGACGATATGGCAGAAGGCGGGAATCTCGACCCCCGCGCCGATGCTGCAGCCGGGGCCGAACACGACGAACGGCCCTACCACGGAGTCGCGGCCGATGCGCGTGTCGGCGCTGAGATAGACGGTGTCGGGATCGATCAGGGTGACGCCGCTGTCCATCACGGCAGCGCGCAGCCGGCGCTGCATCAGCGCCTCGGCTTGAGCCAGCTCGGCGCGGCTGTTGATGCCGACCATGTCGGCGGCCGGTGCCTCGACGGCACGGCAGGGCAGACCGCGCCGACGCGCCAGCGCCACAATGTCGGTGAGATAGTACTCGCCCTTGGCATTGTCCGTGCCGATATGCTCCAGGAGATCGAACAGAAGCTTGCCGTCGATCGCCCAGAGCCCGGCGTTGCAGAAGCCGATCGCCGCCTCTGCGGGCGTGCAGTCCCGCGCCTCGACGATCGCTTCGAGCATGCCCTCGCGCATGACGAGCCGGCCGTAGGGACCGGGATCGGCAGGCCGCATGCCGGCCACCACCGCCGCCGCCTCGGGCTCGCGGCGCCGCTCGGCCAGCACGAGGCGAAGCGTCGCCGTGGTGAGCAGCGGCGCGTCACCGTAGAGCACCAGCACCTCGCCGGTGAAGCCTTGCAGCGCCGGCCGCGCCGAGATCACGGCATGCCCGGTGCCGCGCGCCGTCACCTGCACCACGGTCTCGGCCGGCGCCACCGCTTCAGCCACCGCCTCCATGCCGGAAGCGATGACCACGATCATGCGCGCCGGAGCGAGCGGCTCGACCGCGGCCAGCACGTGCCGGATCATCGGCTGGTTGGCGATGGGGTGCAGCACCTTGGGGACCGCCGAGTTCATGCGCGTGCCCTGGCCCGCGGCAAGGATCAGCACGGCGAGTTGGATATCGGTCATGGGCAAAGGGCGAAGCGGCGGCAAAGCAGCGGATTCATCGGTGTCTCGCGCGGCGGGAACCTGTCATAGGAGGATAACAGCGGCCAGTAAAGAATTATGAACAAGGATGAAGCGGACGGTGTCATTGTGCGCGTTCCAGCGCATGACGGCGGACAGCGTGCCCGATCCAGCCGCGCATGGCGAAGCCTCATGCGATGGTCGATCGCTTCGCCGGTCCGCGGCTTCAGCATGGAAGGACGCACCGTCCGCGCCGAAGGCATCCGTCGCACACGATCCGGCCGAAGTCAGAGACGGCCGAAGGAGGGTCTCACTTCGCCGGATCGAGCTCCGTCAGGCGCACGGTAACGAAGCCCCAGGAGCTGCCGAAATCGATGCGCACCGGCAGCGCCGGCGCACCAGGCCGCGGCGTCGCGAACCAGACCCGGCCCTGATTGGTGTGCGGCGAGTAGTCCTGGTCCCAGGAGAAGCCCGCGATCTTCACGGCCGTCGCGGCGCAACGCCGGACCTCGCCGGCATAAACGGAGGCGGGCGAATATTCCAGGCTCTCGGTCCCATCATCGCTGAGCACGATGTCGTAGCGCCGGCGGCCGTCATAGACGGCGAAGCGGCCGTCGCACCGTTCCCGCTGCGCCACCGCACGGCCCATGGCGAAAAGCGCGGTCAGGGGATCTAAGGTATGGGCAATCTGCTCCAGGGTGGGCCTGGGCCGGCCCGGATCCTCCGCTGGCACCAGGGACGTCACCACCGTGCCATCGCCGGGGTAATCGAGGCGCGCCGTGCGGTCCTTGCCGCGCGCTCGCAGCGCCTGCTCGTGGAACAACGGCTGGAGGTCGCCGACACCGATCGTGCCTTGGCTCCGGGTATGCAAATCGAGCCGGTAGAAGAGCCGCAGCAGACCCTCCGTCCTCACCTGCCCGCTCAGCGCGTAGCCCCGCGCGCCTTCGTCGAGTCGGAAATCGAAGGCAACCACCGGGAAGCCCGCGGCATAGGCCTCGTAGCGTACCACCAGCGGCGGCTTGACGGCGCCCGGCGCGGCCGCCTCCTGCGCCGCGCCAGCCGGCCAGGGGGCCAGAAGCGCCAGCAGCGCCGCCGCAGCGCGCAGTGCAGGCCGCGGCCGGCCGGATTCCTTCGGCACCATGGCTCCAGATTGCGGCATCGGCAGGTTGCGATCAACCGCTCTGGCTTGCTTGACACCCTCCCGGCCGGCCCTCTAAATGCTGAGCGGCTTCGGGCGCTTAGCTCAGCGGGAGAGCACACCCTTCACACGGGTGGGGTCGTAGGTTCAATCCCTACAGCGCCCACCATTGCCTCGCCGCTCCTGCTGTCGCCGATCCAAACCCGGCCTCGTCAATTTCCGCCGGCCGGGGGCCTTGAAAGCCGAGAGCGCCCGACCTATTTTGCTGGCACTCAAGCTCGGAGAGTGCTAACAATCCGACATCACCCCGTAGTTCTGGTCAACAATTTGCAGGAGGAGTCCATGCATTTCCGTCCCTTGCATGACCGCGTGGTCATCCGCCGGATCGAGTCCGAGGAGAAGACCGCCGGCGGCATCATCATTCCCGACACCGCCAAGGAAAAGCCGCAGGAAGGCGAAGTCGTCTCCGTCGGCCCCGGCGCGCGGGGTGAGGACGGCAAGCTGCACCCGCTCGACGTCAAGGCGGGCGATCGCGTGCTGTTCGGCAAATGGTCGGGCACCGAAGTCAAGCTCGACGGCGAAGAGCTCATCATCATGAAGGAAAGCGACATCATGGGCGTGATCGAGGGCAAGCCCAAGGCCGCCAAGAAGGTCGCCTGAGCCCGCGACAACCCATCCACACAGAGAGAAGAGAGAGAGTGAAGGACTATGCCAGCTAAAGAAGTCAAGTTCCATGGCGATGCGCGCGAACGTCTGCTTCGCGGCGTCGACATTCTGGCCAATGCCGTCAAGGTGACGCTCGGCCCCAAGGGCCGCAACGTGGTGCTCGACAAGGCGTTCGGAGCGCCGCGCATCACCAAGGACGGCGTCACGGTGGCCAAGGAGATCGAACTCGCCGACAAGTTCGAGAACATGGGCGCGCAGATGCTGCGCGAGGTCGCGCAGAAGACCAGCGACACCGCCGGCGACGGCACCACTACGGCGACCGTGCTGGCCCAAGCCATCGTGCGCGAGGGCGTAAAGGCCGTCGCCGCGGGCTTGAACCCGATGGATTTGAAGCGCGGCATCGACCAGGCCGTCGAGGCGGTGGTCGATGACGTGAAGAAGCGCTCCAAGAAGGTCTCGACCAACGACGAGATCGCCCAGGTCGGCACCATTTCGGCCAATGGCGAGCGCGAAATCGGCGAGATGATCGCCAAGGCCATGCAGAAAGTCGGCAACGAGGGCGTGATCACGGTCGAGGAGGCGAAGAGTCTCGAGACCGAGCTCGACGTCGTCGAGGGCATGCAGTTCGACCGCGGGTACCTCTCGCCCTATTTCGTCACCAACGCCGAGAAGATGGTGTGCGAGCTGGAAAACCCGTTTATCCTGCTCCATGAGAAGAAGCTGTCGGGCCTGCAGGCGATGCTGCCGATGCTCGAGGCGGTGGTCCAGAGCGGCAAGCCGCTGCTGATCGTCGCCGAGGATGTCGAGGGCGAGGCGCTCGCCACTCTCGTCGTCAACAAGCTGCGTGGCGGCCTCAAGGTTGCGGCGGTGAAGGCGCCTGGCTTCGGTGATCGCCGCAAGGCGATGCTCGAGGACATCGCCATCCTCACCGGCGGCCAGCTCATCAGCGAAGATCTCGGCATCAAGCTCGAGAACGTCTCGCTCGACATGCTCGGCAAGGCGAAGAAGGTGCGCATCGAGAAGGAAAACACCACCATCATCGATGGCGCCGGCAAGAAGCAGGACATTCTCGCCCGCACCAGCCAGATCCGCGCGCAGATCGAGGAGACCACCTCGGACTATGACCGCGAGAAGCTCCAGGAGCGCCTGGCGAAGCTCGCGGGCGGCGTCGCGGTGATCCGCGTCGGCGGCGCCACCGAGGTCGAGGTGAAGGAGCGCAAGGATCGCGTCGACGACGCGATGCACGCGACCCGCGCCGCGGTCGAGGAAGGCGTCGTCGCCGGCGGCGGCGTGGCCTTGCTGTTGGCCACCAAGGCGCTGTCCAAGCTCAAGCCCGCCAATGACGACCAGAAGGTGGGCATCGACATCGTCCGCCGCGCGCTGCAGTCGCCGGTTCGGCTCATTGCCGAGAATTCCGGCGTCGACGGCTCCATCGTCATCGGCAAGCTGCTCGAGAGCACCAACGCCAATTTCGGCTTTGATGCGCAGAGCGGCGAGTATGTCGACATGCTCAAGGCCGGCATCATCGACCCGACCAAGGTGGTGCGCACCGCGCTGCAGGATGCGGCCTCGGTCGCGGGCTTGCTCGTGACCACCGAGGCGATGGTCGCGGAGAAGCCGGAGAAGAAGCCGCCGATGCCGGCTCCGCATGGCGGCGGCATGGGCGACATGGACTTCTAAAAAGGAAAAACGTCCGAAGGACTAGGAGGGCCGGGGAATTTCCCCGGCCCCTTTTTTGCCGAGGCTATGGCTCCCTCCCGCTGAAACGCAGCAGGTAGCGCCTTCTGCTTTCCTTTTTGCCGCTTACGGTATCGGCCTACGACGGTGCTCGTGCCAAGCAAGTCACTAGCGCCACGGTTTCGCACAAATCATTTCGCATAAATCACCCTTTACCAGTCTTATGGTGAATATGTGCAATAGCACTGGCTGTGATCGGAGCGAGTCATGCATCGTGCAGCGCAAGCTTTGTTGCTGTTTCTTCTCATTGTCTTCCCTGCGGCAGCGTACAAGGCCACATTCGACGATGCTGCCGCACTCTACGACCGCGGCGGGTATGCGCAAGCGGTGAGATGCTGGAGCCTCTTGCAGAACAAGGGGATCCCAACGCGCAGTACTTGCTCGCGACAGCCGACGCGAATGGGACAGGCGTGACCCAGAGCTGGCAATCCGCCGCCTACGGGCTGCTGCGTGCCGCCAAGCAAGGCGCGGTTTGGGCGCAGGTCGGGATCGGCGCTCTCTATACCGGCGGCTTTGGCGTTCCGCGAGATTGAGTGTCAGCATACTTCTGGAGGCGTCTCGCCGCAGACGCTGGTGACGCAACCGCGATCATCCCATACAAGACCGCTGATGGCTGAAGTAGCGGTACGCTTTCAACGGCTGAACTGACACGCCATGCGCAAGATATGACGTTTCAAGTGGACTGCCGGGCGCTGAGTGGAGCCGTCACGCGACGGTCCGCCGCCTCAGAACAATTCCGGATAGGCGGACGCCAGCCCCTCCTCGAGCGCATCGACGGCAGCAAGCGGATCGTTGGCATCGCGCCCGGGTAAGGCGCGGCCGAGATCGTAGCAGGTCCAGGCAAGATCCGTTCGCGATGCCCTGAGGAAATGGTCACCGAGCTCCTTGTAAACGCCGGCGAGATAGGGATCGCCGGCAAGCGCGCGCGAGAAAGCGCCCATGGCGTCCTGGCGATGGCCGCTCGCGCTGAGCCGGTCGGCAAGGAAGGCGTCGACGACATAGCCGTTGGCAATGTCGTCGCGCTTCAGACCCTCCCACAGCGCCGCCGCCGCGGCGGGATCCTTGGGCTCGGCGGTTTGCGCCTTGTAAAAGAGCGCCGCGCGCGGATCGTCGGCAAGCGCGTCATTGAGCTCTTCGGCGCCGCGACACGCCGCGCCCCAGCCCAGTCCGGCCCCGCAATCGCCCACGGCGGCGCCGTATTGCAGCGCCGCCTCCGCCAGCAGCAGCATCGCGGCAAAGCCCTGCTTTCGCTCCAGCGCCTGGTCGACGGCGCGGCGATAGTCCTCGAGCGGGCGCGGACCGTCGCCTCTTCGGCCCGCCACCGCTTCGAGCATGACCGGCAGCAGCCCGCGCAGGCTCAGCGCTTCCGCATCCGCCGGCGCGCCGGCAAGCGGGCGCGGCGCGAACGCGGCCGGCAGCGGATAATCGCCCTCCAGCCGCACGGCCGCCTTGAGGACGAGGCCGATGGGGTGGCGCTCGCCGCCCTCGGCGCTGACGAGGACAAGACGCTGCGGCAATCTTCCATCGAGCGCAATCGCGGCCAGGATGTCCGGATGGATCGGCACGCGCAGGCGGAGGAAGCGCGCGAAGCTCCGGCGCAGCTCCGCGGGCACCGCTCGCGAGGCGGGCGCGAACAGCGCCACCGCCTCGCCATCGACGCGAAAGCGGATCCCGCCTTCCTCCGTCATCTGCTGCTCGACCACTGGGGGCTGCTCGGCGCCGCCTCTTAAGCCGACGTCGCTCTCCACCCAGAAGGGCCGCAGGGCCAGCGGCAGCGGTTCGCCAGGGCTCGTCTCGCCGGACATCTCTGCAAGCGTCACGCGCTTGCCGAGCTCGAAGCGGCGGAATGCGACATCGCCATAGAGGGAGAAATTGGCGAAGAGTTGCGCCTCGCGATCGAGGCTCAACCGCCGCCGCAGCCGGAAGTCATAGAGCGTCTCGCGACCGCCCTCGACCACGTCGACATAATCGACGCCGAGCAGGACGATGAGCGGCGCAGGCGCCGCATCGCCGCGACGGAGATCGAAGACGAGACGAAGCTGCGATTCCGGGGCGGCGCGCCGCGCCGCGCGCAAGCCGGCCGCATCGAGCTGGGGACCGGCGATCTCTGCCGCGACGCCGGCCGCGGGCAGCGACATGGCAAGCGCGAGCAAGAGCGCGCCAAGCCGGCGAGGAGGCGGCACGGCGCGGCTATTCCGCGTCAGGTTGACGCTCCGGCCGTGCGCGCTCGAAAGCATCGAGGGTCATGCACTGGTCGAAGATGCGGCGGATGGCGGGATAGGGCGTCATGTCGAAGCTGGGATAGCGCTGGGCGTTGAACACCTGGGGCACGAGGCAGAGATCGGCAAGGCCCGGCGTGTCGCCGTGACAGAACTTGCCGGCCTGCCCGTCGCCGGCGAGAAGACGCTCGATGCCGTCGAAGCCCAGCCTGATCCAATGATTGAACCAAGCCTCGACCGCCGCCTCGTCATGGCCGAGCGGCTTCACGAGGTAGCGCAGCACGCGCAGATTGTCGATGGGATGGATGTCGCAGGCGACCGCCTGCGCCAGCGCACGCACGCGCGCGCGCGCTGCCGGATGGCCCGGCAAGAGCGGCGGCATCGGATGGGTCTCGTCGAGATACTCGATGATGGCGAGCGACTGTATGAAGATCTCGCCGTCATCGTCCTCGAGCGCCGGCACCAGGCCTTGCGGCTGCAGCGCGAGATACGCCGCCTGGCGTTGCTCGTTCTTGCGCAAATGGATAGAGACCTGCTCGTAGCCGAGCCCCTTGAGGTTGAGGGCGATGCGCACGCGAAAGGCGGCGGAGGAGCGGAAATAGCCGTAAAGCTTCATCGAGCGGCATCCCACGCGAGTGGCGCGTCCAGTCTCGCCGCGGCGCGCGCCGCGTCAAGCGGCGATTGCCAGGGCCACAGCGGCCGTCAGCCGGTCCGGTGCGGCGCCACCTTCTGGTCGATCGCGCCGAAGATGGATCGGCCTTGAGAATCGAACATCTCGATGCGGACGCGGTCGCCGAAGCGCAGGAAGGGCGTCTTGGGCGCACCCTCGGCGATCGTCTCGATCATACGCCGCTCGGCAATGCAGCAACAGCCGACCCGCTCCGGATCGCGGTTCGACACCGTGCCGGAGCCGATGATGCTGCCAGCCTCGAGCTCGCGCGTTCTGGCGGCATGTGCGATGAGCGCAGGAAAGTCGAAATTCATGTCGGCGCCGGCATCGGGCCGGCCGAACTCCTGGCCATTGACGTGGCAGACGAGCGGCAGGTGCACCCTGCCTCCGTCCCACGCGGCATCAAGTTCGTCGGGGGTCACCGCCACCGGTGAAAAGGCTGTCGCGGGCTTGCTCTGGTAGAAGCCGAAGCCCTTGGCGAGCTCGCCCGGAATGAGGTTACGCAGGCTCACATCATTCACCAGGAGAACGAGCTTGACGTGCCTGCCTGCCGCCGCCGGACTCACGCCCATCGGCACGTCGTCGGTGATAACGGCGACCTCGCCTTCGAAATCGACGCCCCAAGCCTCGTCGGCAACGAGGATGTCATCCTCGGGGCCGATGAAGCTGTCGGAGCCTCCCTGATACATCAAGGGATCGCTGTAGAGGCTCTGCGGCATCTCGGCCTTGCGCGCCTTGCGAAGGAGCTCCGCGTGATGGAGATAGGCCGAGCCGTCGGCCCATTGATAGGCACGCGGCATGGGCGAGGCCGCCGCCGCGGCATGGAATGGAGTGGCGCGGTCGAGCTGGCGATCGTTGAGCAGGCGGTAGACCTCGCGCAACTCCGCTTCGCAGTCGTGCCAATGATCGAGGGCCGCCTGCAGCGTCCTTGCCGCTCGCGGCACCGTCGCGCAGACGGCGAGGTCGCGGCTCACCACCACCAGCGTGCCGTCACGGCCGCCTTCTTTCAGCGTCGCAACCTTCATGATGTCCCCTTCCCCGTCCCGGCGACGCCGGGATCGAGCACGCCGCGCCGGATCTGATCGAGCTCGATCGACTCGAAGAGAGCGCGGAAATTGCCTTCGCCGAAGCCTTCATTGCCCTTGCGCTCGATGATCTCGAAGAAGATCGGCCCGACCAGGGTATCGGTGAAGATCTGCAGCAGCAGCCCGCCACCGGCCGCCGGCGCGCCGTCGATCAGGATGCGGTTGCGCGCGAGCCTGGCGAGATCCTCGCCATGTCCCGGCAAGCGCGCCGCCACCTGCTCGTAGTAGGTATCGGGCACTTCTCGGAACCGGATCCCGGCGGCCCGCAGCGCTTCGACCGTCCGGTAGATGTCGCCGGTGGCAAGCGCGATGTGCTGGATTCCCTCGCCATGATAGGCGGCGAGATACTCCTCGATCTGCGATTTGTCGTCGGCGCTCTCGTTGATCGGAATGCGGATCTTGCCGCAAGGGCTGGTCATGGCCTTGGAACGCAATCCCGTGAGCCTGCCTTCGATGTCGAAATAGCGCAGCTCGCGGAAATTGAAGAGCCGCTCGTAATAGCGCGCCCATAGCGCCATACGGCCTTGATGGACGTTATGCGTGAGGTGATCGATGCCGGCGAGCCCCACGCCCTGCCGCCGCGAATCGCCGCCCGGCATCGGCACGAAATCGACGTCGTAAATGGTGTGGTCTCCATAGCGATCGACGAGATAGAGCAGACTGCCGCCGATACCTTCGATGGCGGGGATGTTGAGTTCCATCGGCCCGACCTTGCCAGCAACCGGCCGCGCGCCAAGCGCCAGCGCGCGCTGATAGGCCTTTGCTGCATCGCGTACCCGGAACGCGATGGCGCAGACCGACGGACCATGCAGGCGGGCGAAAGCCTGGGCGAAACCCTCGGGCTCGGCGTTGACGATGAAACTGATGTCCCCTTGGCGATAGAGGGTCACGGTCTTGGAGCGGTGGCGCGCCACCGCAGCAAAGCCCAGCTGTTCGAAGAGCCGACCCAGTGCCGCGGTATCGGGCGCGGTGTACTCGACGAATTCGAAGCCGTCAGTGCCCATCGGGTTGTCCCAGAGGCTCTCGGGCGCACCGTCCTGCGCCGCGCTTTGCTCCCTGACGCTCATCGTCCCTCCGCTGCCAAAAAGGAATGCTTGACGCCGGCCATCCAAAGAGGGAGCTTGGTTAACAATGAAACCAATTCCCAGCGGCCCATTGCGGTCAGAAGACGGGGCGCCCACCCTCGATCTCGAGCATTTTCTGCCGTTCCGCCTCTCCGTGCTCGCCAACCGGCTAACGCGCGCGGTCGCCCGCGTCTATGCCCAGCGCTTCCAGCTCTCGGCGCCGGAGTGGCGGACCATGGCGGTGCTCGGCCGCTATGGTGCCATGACCGCCAACAGTGTGGTCGAGCGCACGGCGATGGACAAGGTGCGCGTCAGCCGGGCCGTGGCGCGTCTGCTCGCCCGTGAGCGCGTCACGCGTCGTACCGATCCCGACGACCGCCGCCGCGCCATTCTCGATCTCACGCCGGAGGGACGCGCCGTTTACGCAAAGGTGGTGCCGATGGTGCTGGCGGTGGAGAGCGAGCTGCTCTCCCAGCTCAGCGCCGAGGAACGGGCGCTGCTGGACCGAGTCGTGCACAAGCTGGAGCAGCGTACCGCAGGAGATTTCGCCGGGAGTGAGGACGAGATCTAGGGGGGATCTGGCCGAACGCTTGCGGACCGAGGGGCCGTTGGAGGGAAGGAGGCGCGCCGCGCGTTCCTCTGCCGGCGATGCTTGCCCTGTGAAGGATGCCTCGACCTCACACGCTCTCGGGATGCGTCCTATGAGAAAGCATCGAGCTCGCTTCCGGGCAATCCAAGGTATTCCGGGGTATCGCATGGATATTGCCCGAGGTCGCATGCTATAAGGCGGGCGCGAGCCAAGAGCGGGAGCCAGCGCGTGGCCGGAGCGACGATCCTGGTCCTCAACGGGCCCAATCTGAATTTGCTGGGCGTGCGCGAGCCGGCAACCTACGGCCCCGACACGCTGGCCGACATCGAGGAAAGCTGCCTGGAGCGGGCCGCCGAGCTCGACCTCGCCGTCGATTTCCGCCAGTCGAACCATGAGGGCCAGCTGGTCGACTGGATCCAGGAGGCGCGCGAAAACGCCGACGGCATCGTCCTCAACGCCGGCGCCTACACGCACACCTCGATCGCCATCCTCGACGCGCTCAAAGCGTCGGAACTGCCGGTGATCGAGGTGCATCTCTCCAACATCCATCGCCGCGAGAACTTCCGCCGCCATTCCTACGTAAGTGAGGCGGCGCAAGGGGTGATCTGCGGTTTCGGCGCGCTTGGCTATCTGCTGGCGCTCGAGGCGATGGCGCAGCTCATCAAGCGCGACTGACGGGGCTTCGTTCAGCATGGCGACTTCGAAGGATTGGACGGTGGACGGCGATCTCGTCCGCGCGCTGGCTGCGCTGCTGGAGGAGACGGGGCTCACCGAGATCGAGTATGCCGTGGGCGAGCGGCGGATCCGCGTCGTGCGCAGCGGGCCGGCAGCGCCGACCACTACGGCGTCGCCGCAGGCGCCCGCCGCCGCGCCGCCACCCGGCACCGCTGTCGAGGCGCCAGGAACGGTCAAGTCGCCGATGGTCGGCACTGCCTATCTTGCCCCGCAGCCGGACGCCGCGCCGTTCGTCAAGCCCGGCGACAGCGTACGCGAGGGGCAGATCCTGCTCATCATCGAGGCGATGAAGGTGATGAACCAGATCCCGGCGACGCGCGCCGGCAAGGTCGCGCGGATCCTGGTCAGCGATGGCGCGCCGGTCGAATACGGCCAGCCGCTGGTGGTGCTGGAGTAGTCCCGACGAATGTTCGAGAAGGTGCTCATCGCCAATCGCGGCGAGATCGCGCTGCGCATTCACCGCGCCTGCCGCGAGATGGGCATCCGCACGGTGGCCGTCCATTCCACTGCCGACGACAACGCGATGCACGTGCGGCTGGCTGATGAGAGCGTGTGCATCGGCCCGCCGCCCGCGCGCGACAGCTATCTTAACATCCCTGCCATCCTCTCGGCGGCCGCGATCACCGGCGCCGATGCGATCCATCCCGGCCTGGGCTTCCTCGCCGAGAGCGCCGATTTCGCCGCCATGGTGGAAGAGCACGGCTTCGCCTTCATCGGCCCTTCGGCCGAGCATATCCGGCTGATGGGCGACAAGGTGACGGCCAAGCGCGCGGCGGTGGAGCTGGGCATCCCGGTCGTACCGGGCTCCGACGGCAGGCTCGCCGATGTCGCAGCGGCGGCGGATTGGGCGGCGCGCATCGGCTATCCCGTGCTGGTGAAAGCAGCGGGCGGCGGCGGCGGCCGCGGCATGCGCGTCGCGCGCAGTGCCGGGGAGATCGCGACCGCGGTGCCGGCGGCGCAAGGCGAGGCCAAGGCCTTCTTCGGCAATGGCGAGGTCTATCTCGAGCGTTACCTCGCCAAGCCGCGTCACATCGAGGTGCAGATTCTGGCGGACGGTCAGGGTGGCGTCATCCATCTCGGCGAGCGCGACTGCTCGCTCCAGCGCAAGCACCAGAAGATCCTCGAGGAGACGCCGTCGCCGGCGCTCAACGCGGCCGAGCGCCAACAGCTCCTCGCGCTGGCCACCGCCGCTATCGGCAAGCTCGGCTACAAAAGCGCCGGCACACTCGAGTTCCTTTACCAGGACGGCGCCTTCTTCTTTATCGAGATGAACACGCGCCTCCAGGTCGAGCATCCCATTTCCGAGATGGTGAGCGGCATCGACCTGGTGCGCGAGCAGATCCGCATCGCCGCAGGGGCGCCGCTGGGCTACCGCCAGGACGACGTCAAGCTCACCGGCCACGCCATCGAATGCCGCGTCAACGCCGAGAACCCCGAGACCTTCGCGCCTTCGCCGGGCTGCGTCACCAGCTATCACGTGCCGGGCGGGCTCGGCGTGCGCGTCGACAGCGCGCTCTATCAGGGCTACATCGTGCCGCCGCACTATGACAGCCTGGTTGCCAAGCTCATCGTGCACGGCGCATCGCGCAACGAATGCCTGATGCGCCTCAGGCGCGCGCTCGAGGAATATGTCATCGCCGGCATCGAGACGACGATCCCGCTGCATCAGCGCCTCGTCGCCGCTCCCGACTTCGTCAACGGCGATTACGACATTCACTGGCTCGAGCGCTTCCTCGCGAGAGCCTAAGCGCGTGTCCGCCTCGGTAGAATTCAACCGCGCCGTGCTCCATCATTCCCGACCATGATCGCGCTGACCCCCGAGCTGCTGCTGCGCGCCTATGCCGCCGGCATCTTCCCGATGGCGGAGGACGCCGAAGACCGCGAGGTCTTCTGGGTGGACCCCGAGCAGCGGGGGGTGCTGCCGCTGAACGGCTTCCACCTGCCGCGCCGGGTGCGCCGCGCGCTGCGGCAAGAACTGTTCGAGATCCGCTGCGACAGTGCCTTCGTCGAGGTCGTGCACGGCTGCGCCGAGCCGCGGCCGGAGCGGCCGAAGACCTGGATCAACGACGAGATCGTGCAGCTCTACACCGCCCTCTTTCGCCTCGGTTTCGCGCACAGCATCGAGTGCTGGCACGCCGGCGCGCTGGTCGGTGGGCTCTACGGCGTGGCGCTCGGCGGCGCGTTCTTCGGCGAGAGCATGTTCAGCCGGGTGAGCGAGGCCAGCAAGGTGGCGCTGGCGCAGCTGGTGGCGCGGCTCAGGCTCGGCGGTTTCCGCCTGCTCGACACGCAGTTCGTCACCCCGCATCTCAAGCGCTTCGGCGCCATTGAGATCTCCCGCCGGCAATACCACCGCGAGCTCGCCGCGGCGTTGGAGGTCGATGCCTATTTCCCGGGCGAGCCGCTGGCGGCGGCGGCGGCTTTGTCGCTCTTGCAGTCGAGCACGCCGACATCATAAATCGGATTCTCCAGCGCCGAGAGCGCCGGGCTCGAGGCGAACATCCAACCACTGAAGACGCGCTGCGAGATGACGGTATTGCGCTCGCCCTGGCGCACCTCGTCGATCTGCAGGAAGGCGGCACTTTCCGGTTCCTCTTCCGGCGGATGCTTGACACAGGCGCGCACGGTGATGATGAGGCGGCCGAAGCGCACCGGCTTGTCGATGGGCGCATCGAACTTGCTGATGCGCGCGGTGGTCTTATCAAGGCCCTGCAGCACCGCGACCGTCTCCGCCCGCGCCGCGCCCGACGCCAGCAGCGCCGGCAGCAGCAGCGCCATCCGATGCATCCTCACGCGCCGTCCTTGTTGAAGGGGTTGACGAAGCCAGCGGCGAGGCGGCGCAGCACCTCGCGGAACTGCTGCTCTTCGCTGCCGATCGGCGTCTTCGAGCGCCTCCTGCGCCAGCGCGCGCGGCTCCCCGAGGTGCTCGTTGAGCAGCTTGATTTTCTCGACGCGGGAGGCCGCCTCGCCTTCCGGTGTGACCGAGGTGGGCAGCTCCAGCTTACCGGGCCCCGGGACCTCGCTCACGGCGCGGTCTTCGCCGGTTTCAGCGCGCTGAAGCGCAGCCGCACGTAGTCGACCGTCCAGACGCCTGCCGCATCGGCGAGCCGGTCGCGCAGCATGTCCTCGACCTCCTGCTTGACCCTAGACCGGGTTTGCGGCGGAACGGTGGCGAGGAAGCTCTCGGCGAAGGTGTCGAGCCAATCGGCGAGGGAGCCGGGAAGCGGCGTCGGCCGCGGGAAGAGCGCCATCGAAATCATCACGAATCCTTGACGCTCCAGCCTGGCGCGGTACTCCTCCGGCGCAGGGAAATACCACGGATGTGCCGCCTCGCCGTCGACGCCGTGCCGCGCCAGCGTCGCCGTCAGCGCGCGGCGCACCGCCTCGACGTTGCCGGCACCGCCACACTCCGCGACGAAGCGCCCGCCCGGCCTCAAGGCGCGCCAGACGCCGGCGATCACCGCGTCCGGATCGCGCATCCAATGCAGCGCCGCATTGCTGAAGACGGCATCGAACTCCGCCGCAAAGGCGAGCCGGGCCCCGTCCACGACCTCCGCAGTAAGCCCGCGGGCGCGCGCCGCTGCCACCTGCGCGGCGCTGGCATCGACGCCGATGACCGAGGCGCGCGCGGCAATGAGCGCGGTGAGCGTGCCGTCACCGCAGCCGAGATCGAGGATGCGCTCATGCGGCTGCGGCGCCAGCAGCGCCAGCAGCGGCTCGCCGAGCACGGCGACGAAGCCGGCGTTACGCTGATAGCGCGCGGGATCCCAATGCTGCTCAACGGCTGCGGTGCCGGGGCGGATCATCCTATTTGGCCGGGGGGCCTTGGACATTTGGCTTCGGCTGCTGGGAGCCTTGCATCCCGTAGATGAATTGCCCGATCAGCGATTCGAGGCTGACGGGCGGCGTGGTATGCTCGATCTTGCCCCCGGGCTTGATGTACTCGTCTTCGGCGCCCGGCACGATCGCGAGATATCTGTCGCCAAGCAGCCCCGTCGAGGCGATCGTCGCCACGGAGTCGACGGGTAGCTTGATCGACGGTTCGATGCTCATCTTGACCACAGCGACGTAGTCCTTTGGATCCAGCGTCTGCGAGATGATGCTGCCGACCTTGATGCCGCTGATGCGGACGTCGCCGCCGTCGCGCAGCCCTTCGACCCGGTCGAAATTGGCGGTCACGTCGTAGCCGGTGACGGCGCGCACCTGGCTCGTCGTGTAGGCGAAGAACAGGAACACCGCGGCAACCACCAGGACGACGGCGCCCATCACGGTCTCGACGGCGTTGCGATTCATCCGCTCTCGCTCCCTTGCAGGCTTTTCGGTGCGGCCTTATTCCGGCGTCCAGGGCTCGTAATCGCCGGCGGCTCTCGAGCGATGGCCGCCGCGCAGCACCGAGCCGGGCGGCCGATAGGCGTCGGGCGTGCCTGTGAGGTTCGGCACGTAATCCCGCTGCCAGGGATATTTCTTTTGCCCGGCACCTTGCGGCAGCTCGTCGAAGGTATGATGCAGCCAGCCATGCCACTCCGGCGGCACGCGCGAGGCGTCCGGCTCGCCATTATAGATCACCCAGCGCCGCTCGCGGCTCTCGCGCCCGCCGCCCCGCTTCAGCGGGCGATGGCGCTTGTCGCGGTAATAGCGGTTGCCGAACTGGTCGGTGCCGACCTGTTCGCCCCTGAGCCAAGTGAACAGCCTTGTGCCGAGAGTGATGCCCATCGACGAGAACCCGATCGCTCGCGGCGACCGGCAAGTCCGGCCGCCGTGATTGCCGGAAAAGCCGGCGCGACTATGGCACCTGCTTTCGGGCGCGTCCAGAGCGCGGCCGATGCGCCCCGCAGCGCGCGACAGAGCGCGCAGCCTCCCTACCCCGGATCGTCGCAGCGGCCATAAGCGGCTGGCTCGTTATCCGCCCGCCCCTTTTTCGGGGTAAAACACTATACATTGATTACAAAACCGAACTGGCCACAAAATCTTGTTGCTGAGGGATGCGTTTTAGGCCAACATCCGGTTTCGCGATTGACGCCAGCCTTAGGTATGGGGGCCGCGGGCGGCGGGGAAAAGCAGAAACTTTGTCG
>JASHRZ010000591.1 GCA_030037055.1 Alphaproteobacteria bacterium | reverse complement strand
AAGGGCCTGCTCGATCACGGCCTCAAGCTGCGGCCGCTGACGCTGCCCGACCGGTTCATCGACCACGACACCCCCTCCCGGCAGTACGAGCAGGCCGGCCTCAGCGCCCGCCACATCGCCGACGCCGCGCTCCAGGCCTTGGGGCGCGAGCTGCGGACACGGTCGGCCAGCGCCTAGGCAAACGCCCAGAGGGAGCTTGTCCCTCGCGTCAGCGGTTGCGAAGCAACCGCGAGATCCCTAGCTTTTGGCCTATCACGCGGATGGGATTTGTTTTCGAGCGATGGGTGATAAACGGCGTCTCGATGCGCTGCTGGTGGAGCGCGGTCTCGCCGAAAGCCGCGGGCGGGCGCAGGCGCTGGTGCTGGCGGGGCTGGTCTGGAGCGACGGCAAGCGCCTCGACAAGCCGGGCACGAGCCTCGCTGCCGATCTGCCGCTCGAGCTGCGCGGCCGCGCGCATCCCTGGGTGTCGCGCGGCGGCGTCAAGCTCGTCCATGCGCTCGACCATTTCGCCATCGACGCAGCCGGCGCGGTGGCGCTCGATATTGGCGCCTCCACCGGCGGCTTCACCGACGTGCTGCTGGCGCGCGGCGCGCGCCGCGTCTACGCCGTCGATGTCGGCCATGGCCAGCTTGCCTGGAAGCTGCGGCAGGATCCGCGCGTCGTCGCGCTTGAGCGCCGCAACGCGCGGCACCTGACGCGCAAGGACATTCCCGAGCCGGTTGATCTGATCACCTGCGATGCGAGCTTCATCAGCCTCATCACGGTCCTGCCGGCGGCGCTCGCGCTCGCAGCGCCGGCGGCATCGCTGGTTGCGCTGATCAAGCCGCAATTCGAAGTGGGCAAGGGCCGCGTCGGCAAAGGCGGCGTGGTGCGCGATCCCGCGCTCCACCGCGAAGTCTGCGCGCGCATTACCGCCTGGCTCGATGCGCGGCCGGGCTGGCGCGTGGCCGGCCTCACCGAGAGCCCGATCCGCGGTCCCGAAGGCAATGTCGAGTTCCTCGTCTACGCGCGCCGGCGCGCGCCATGAGCGGGGCCGGCGCGGCGGGCCAGGAGGCGGTTCTCACCATTGAGCGCATCGGCGCGCGCGGCGACGGCATCGCGCGCTGGGACGGGCGGTCGGTCTATGTCCCCTTTACCGCCCCCGGCGATCGCGTGCGCGTGCGTCTCGGCAACGCCTTCGGCGAAGGCCGCGCCGCCAGGCTCGTGCAGCTGCTGGCGCCGGGCGCGCGCATCGCGCCCGTCTGCCGGCATTTCGGCGCTTGCGGCGGCTGCGCGCTTCAGCATCTCGCCGCCACCGCCTATGCCGAGGCCAAGGAGAGCCAAATCGCGGCCGCTCTCAGCCGCCAAGGGCTGGCCGCAGCGGTGATCGCCCCGCTTCTGCGCCTGCCGCCGGGCACGCGCCGGCGCGCGCGTTTCGCCTTGGAGCATCCGCGGACCGCTGCCGCGACGCCGCTCGTCGGTTTCCACGCCCGCGCCAGCCATCGCATCGTCGACATGGAGGAATGCGCCGTGCTGCACCCGGCACTGGTTGCGCTCGCCCGTACGCTGCGGCCCCTCATCCCGCGCCTCTGGCACCGCGGCGGCACGGGTGCTGCTACCGCGACGCTCAGCGACACCGGCGTCGATCTGCTGCTCGATCTCGCGGCGCCGCCCGAGCTTGGCGCGCTCGAGCATCTCGCCGGCTTCGCCGAGGCGCAGGATCTCGCGCGGCTCGCCTGGCGCGCGCCGGGTATGGAGGAGCCGGTGCCGGCAGCGATCCGCCGCCCGCCGCGCGTGGTCTTCTCCGGCGTGGCGGTCGACCTTCCGGCCGACGCCTTTCTCCAGGCGAGCGCCGCAGCCGAGGCGGCGCTCACCGCGGAGGTGCTGGCCGGCATCGGCGCGGCGCGGCGGGTCGCCGATCTCTATGCCGGGCTGGGCACCTTCAGCTTCGCGCTGGCCATCCGCGCCGCGGTCCATGCGGCGGAGGGATCGCGCGAAACGGCTGCGGCGCTTGCCGCCGCCGCGTCGCGCGCCGGGCTGCAGCGCCTCACCGTCGAGCGCCGCGACCTCGAGGCGCGGCCGCTCTCCCCCGAGGAGCTGGCGCGGTTCGATGCGGTGGTGTTGGATCCGCCGCGTGCCGGCGCCAAGGCGCAGAGCGCGGCGCTGGCGCGTTCGGTCGTGCCGCGCCTCGTCGCCGTCTCCTGCAATCCCGCGACCTTTGCCCGGGACGCGCGCCTGCTGGTCGAAGGCGGCTATCGGCTGGTGCGGGTCCAGCCGATCGACCAGTTCGTCTGGTCGCCCCATGTCGAGCTGGTGGCGCAGTTCGCGCGCTAGGCCATCCGCTCGTCGTCGGCGATCACATGGAGCGGCGTCTCGCCGCGAAGGACGCGGCGGCAATTGTCGAGCGCTCGGCCGAGCGCGATCTCGCCCCAGCCGGCGACCGACGCCGAATTGTGCGGCGAGGCGATGACATTGGCGAGATCAAGAAAGGGCTGCTCCATGCGGAAGGCGCCATGGCGCACCGGCTCGATCCACCAGGCGTCGATGCAGGCGGTAAAGCGCGGCTGCGACGCGAGATGCCGGTAGAGCGCCGCCTCGTCGATGATCTCGCCGCGCGCGAGATTGATCAGGATCGCGTCGCTCTTCATCAGCGCCAGTTGCGCAGCGCCGATCAGCCGCTTGGTCGAGCGCGTCAGCGGCATGCTGATGACCAGAACGTCGGCGGCGGCGAGCAGTGCGTCGAGCCGGTCCGGCGTGCCGATCCATTCGACCGGCTCAGCGGCGGCGCCGCGGCGGTTGATGGCATGGACGCGCATGCCGAGGCAGCGCATCAGCTTGGCCACGGCGGTGCCGATGCCGCCGAAGCCGAGCACGCCGCAGACCTTGCCGGCCAGCATCCGGTTGGGGGTGAACTGGTTGAACTCGCCGCGCGCCAGCCTGGCCTGTTCGATGAAGAGCCGCTTGGCGGCGGCGAGCGCCATGGCGAGCGCGTGCTCCGCCATCGGTTCGGCATAGGCGCCGCGATTGCTTGCCACCGGTACGTCCGGCGGAAAATCCCTGAACGGAATGAAATCGACACCGGCCGAGACGAATTGCACCAGCCGCGCCTTGACGATGTGCGCGAGCTCGCCGGGGCGCAGCTCGCGCGCGGTGTTGCGCGCCAACAGAACATCGGCGCCGCACAACGCCTCGGCGCGCGCCGCCGGCGCCAGATCCGCGAGATAGACCACCTCGGCCAAAGCGTCGATCGCGCGGGCGATCAGCGTCCGCTGAGCGGCCGGCGGCTCGAAGGTGACCAGGAGGCTTGGCCGCGTCGCCCTCACGCCCTCATCCCAGGCACTGCCGCAAGAGATCGAGCGCCGCGGCGGCAAAGGCGCGCATATTGGCGCGCCGGTCGGCGCTGCCAGTCTCGAGCGTGAGGCTGCGCTCCGCCGGTCCGGCGACCGCCAGGCAACAATGGCCGGCGGCATCGCCATAGTGGTTGCCCGTCGGCCCAGCGGCGCCGCTCTCGGCCAGCGCCCAGCTCGCCGGAAAGCGCTGGCGCGCGGCGCGCGCCAGCAGCAGCACATAAGGTTCGCTCGCCGCCCGCATGCCCGACAGCGCCGCGTCCGGGATGTCGAGCAGGGCGCGCCGCGCCTGGCGGGTATAGACGACGGCGCCGCCGACGAAATAGGCGGAGGCGCCGGGCATGGCGAGCAGCGCCGCCGCGATCAGGCCGCCGGTCGAGGATTCCGCAATGGCGACAGTCTCGCCGCGCGCCTTGAGCCGCTCGGCTATCGCCTCGGCGAGCGGCAGGAGATCCTGCATCGGTTTCGCCTTCGTGGTTCGGCGAATTGACTTTAGCGGCGCCGTTGACGCGCCGCAAACCGGCAAGAGGCGTCGGCGCGAGACAAGGCGGCTTCGCGTCGCGGCTTGTCCTTTCGCGCCGTCGATCGCGTCGCGCAGCGCTCGCGCCAGTTCCTCCTTGCGATAGGGCTTGCTCAGGAGGCGCGTCGCACGGACGCGGTCGCCGTCGATCTTGGCGCGGGGAAATCCGGAGGACCCCCATCCGCGCCAGCTCGAGCCTGTCCATCTCGCCGGGGCATGACGATATCGGTAAACAGCACGGCGATCTCCGGCGTGCGCTCGAGCGCCGCGATTGCCGCGCGGGCGTTGTCGGCCTCCACCACGCCTTAGCCGAGCTAAGTCAGCTGGCGCACGGCGATGCGCCGCAGGGTGGAATCGTCTTCCACCACCAGCACGGTCTCGCCGCTTTGCGCCGCGCCAGCATGTGCTCGCCCACCTCGATGCCGCCGACCGTCGCGCCGGCGCGGTCCGGCCTCTGTGGCATATCCGCCGACCCGCCGTCCAGCGCTGCGGCCGCGCTGCTAGCCCTCGCCGCCGAGCATCCGCTCGACCGTCTCCACCAGCTGTGCCGGTCGGAACGGCTTGGCGAGGACCGCGTCCGCGCCGAAGGCGCGCGCCACGTCGAGGAACATCATGTTGTGCGAGAGCCCGCCGCCGGAGATGGCAATGATCTTGGTTGTGGGCGCACGCTCCTGCACCTCGCGGATGGTCTCGATGCCTTCCTTCTGCGGCATCAGGATGTCGGTAATCACCACATCGGGCCGGTGCTCGTCCATGAGCTTCAGCCCTTCGCGGCCATTCTCGGCCTCGAACACGCGATGCTTGCTTCCTT
>JASHRZ010000590.1 GCA_030037055.1 Alphaproteobacteria bacterium | reverse complement strand
GCTCGGGCGGCAGGCCCGGCGCGCTAGCGGCGGCGGGGCGGCTGGCGGCGCGGATCGAGCGGCTGCGGCTCGGCGCGCGCGGCAGGAGCGCGCTCATCCACGGTTTGAGCTTCGGCTCCTTCAACCAGCCCTTCGCGCCGGCGCGCACGCCGTGCGACTGGCTGTCGCGGGATCCCGCCGAGGTCGACAAATACATCGCCGATCCGCTCTGCGGCTTTGTCGCCACAGTGCAGCTTTGGATCGACCTGCTGGACGCGCTCGGCGACGTTACCTCGGCGCGGCGCCAGGCGCGCATTCCGAAGCGGCTGCCGCTCTATGTGATTTCCGGCGGTCGCGATCCCGTCGGCGCCGACACCAAAAGCGTTGAGCAGCTTCTCGCCGCCTACCGCGCCGCCGGCCTCGAGCGCGTCGCGCACCACTTCTATCCCGAGGCGCGCCACGAGCTCTTCAACGAGCTGAACCGCGACGAGGTCACGCGCGATCTCATCGCTTGGCTCGACGGGGTGGTGGTTTAATGCGGATTTCTCATACCGGCACGTGCTGCGCGCCAGCTCAGGATGAGGCGGGTTTTGGACGGCACGAGGAAAATCGTCTTATCCTGAGCGTGGGCGGAGCGGACCCACGCAGCGAAGACTTGGCCGGCATCCGGGTTTCCATCCCTCAGGCACCAGATCGAAGCCGGCGAACTCGAAGCCCGACGCCACGGTGCAGCCGAGCAGCGTCCTGGCGCCAAGGCTCTCCGCGCTCTGCCAGGCGCGCGCGGGCACCGCCGCCTGCGGCCGCTCGCCGCTGCGCCCGCCCCGCCTCGCACAGCGACAGCAGCAGCGGCGCCCCCGCATACCAATGCCAGATCCCCGCCGCATCGATGCGATGCCAGCGCGACAGCTCGCGCTGGCGCGGTAGGTAATAGATCGCCGTCGAAGCGGCGCGCGCGCCGCCGGCCACCGTGTCGCGGAAGGTCTCGCGACCTCCTCGGCCTCGGGCAGCTCACGCCGGGTCTTTCGGCTTCGTAAGCTCGATCGACTTGCGCTTTGAGAACTCGTCGAACCAGGCGGCAAGCCGCCGGTGCCTGGCGCGCCACTCCTCGCTCGCATAGCGGAAATCGAGATAGCCCAGCGCGCAGGCGATGGTGATCTGGCCGATGTTGAGCGGGCCGGCGAGCTCGCCGGCCTCGACCTCGATCTCGAGCGCGCCAAGCGCGCCACGCACCTTGCGCAGCTGCGCGTCGATCCAGTCCGGCCATTGATATTCCTTGGGCCGCAGGATCTCGTAGCGGCCGAGGATGGCTGCCTCGAGGATGCCGTCCCCCAGGGCTTGCTGCCGCAGCGCCAGCCAGCGCGGCTTGCCGGAGGCGGGGAACAGCCTCGGCCCGCCATGCAGCGTGTCGAGATACTCGCAGATCACCGCCGAGTCGTAGAGCACGAGCCCGTCATCGGTGGTGAGCGCCGGCACCTTCACCAGCGGGTTCTCGCGCGCCACCTCGTCGTTGCGCTTGGTCGGCGCGACCGTGGTCGGCATACGCTCGATGCGCTCGGCAAGACCCGTCTCGAGCGCGACCATCATGACTTTTCGCACGAAGGGAGACGTCGGGGAATAGCGAAGCTTCATTGGCTGGACTCCCGATCTTCTGCGGCGGGCGGCTCAGACATTGCGCCGGCGGCTTGCGGCAAAGGTGGCGGCGGACAGGAACGGCTTGGCGGCGATTTCCTCGCCCGGCATGCCGCGAACGGCCGGTCCGTCTCTTCAAGGGCGCGCAACACCGCTGCGGCAACCGACGGATCGACGACCCCGGTCTTTCGCTGGAACGGGTCGTGCAGGAGGCAGAAGTAATCGTCCCGAAACACCGGACTCTGACGAATGGCGGACTCGGACATGGTACCTAGGCTGGCCCCTCAGAGGCTACTGTAATTCGCCCCGCCCGGCCATGCTACACTCTCTTCATGCATGTCGACGTCATTGATCTCCGGGATTTCTACGAGTCCCGGCTCGGCCAGGTGGCGCGGCGCATGATCCGCCGCCGCATCCGGCTGATCTGGCCGGACCTGCGCGGCATGCGACTGCTCGGCCTCGGCTACGCCGCACCCTATCTCAAGATGTTCCGCGAGGAGGCGGAGCGCGTGGTCGCGGTGATGCCGTCCTCGCAGGGCGTGCTCGCCTGGCCGCAGGACGGGCCCAACGCGGTGGCGCTTGCCGATGAGGGCGAGCTGCCGCTGCAGGATTTCTCGATCGACCGCGTGCTGTTGGTGCACGGGCTCGAATACAGCGAACAGGCGCGGCCCCTGCTCAAGGAGATCTGGCGGGTGATGGCGGGCGGCGGCCGGCTGCTGGTGGTCGCGCCCAACCGTCGCGGCATCTGGGCGCGGGTCGACCGGACGCCGTTCGGCCAGGGCCATCCCTACACGCCCTCGCAGCTCTCGCGCGCGTTGCGCGACGCCGATTTCACCCCCGAGCGCGTTTCGACGGCGCTGTTCGTGCCGCCCACCGGCTCGCGCATGCTGCTGCGCTCGGCCACGGCGATCGAGCGCATCGGCGAGCGGTGGTTCACCAGCTTCGCCGGCGTCTCGGTGGTCGAGGCCTCGAAGCAGCTCTACGCCAAGCCGGCAGTCAAGCGCAAAGAGAGCCGGCATCCCGCCTACCTCCCGGTAGCGACCGGCGCGCGGCGGGCGAGCCTCGAAGCAGATTTCGCATACGGTGGGCGGACCCGTCCCGTTGGCTAGGCAGGCGCCTGACTCCGGGCGCCGCGCAGCAGGAACAGCGCCTGCTCGGCCATGAGGTTGGCGAGCGTGCCCTGCGGCTTAAGGCGATAGGGCAGGCCGTGACGGTCGAGCGTCACGCTGCGCTCGATGCCGACGCCCAGCTCGGCGCACAAGGCGATGAAGTCGAGGATGGTGCAGAGATGGATGTTCGGCGTCTCGTACCAGGCATGCGTCAAGACCGGCGTCCGCGGCATGCGGCCATGGACCATCAGGTTGAGGCGGATGCGCCAATGGCCGAAATTGGGAAACGAGACGATGGCGCGCCGGCCGATGCGCACGAGATGCTCGATGACGCGCAGCGGCTGGCGCGTCGCCTGCAGCGTCTGGCTCAGCACGACGTAGTCGAAGGCGTCCGAGGGATAGTCCTGCAGATCGTGATCGGCATCGCCCTGGATCACCGACAGGCCGTGGCGCACGCAGGCGTTGACGCCGGACTGCGACAGCTCCATGCCGCGGCCGTCGATGCTTTTTTCGCGGGCGAGGAAGGCGAGCAGCTCGCCGTCGCCGCAGCCGACATCGAGCACCCGCGAGCCCCTCTCGATCATGTCGGCGACGAGACGGAGATCGCCGCGCAGCCGCGCGCCGGCGGGTACGGCGTTCAGGCCGCCATCGGCGCTCACGGCGCCGCGAGCCCGCGATGGCGCGCGCAGCCGTCGAGGAAGCCGCGCAAGGTGGCGAAGAATTCCGGCTCCTCCAGCAGGAAGGCGTCGTGGCCCTTGTCGGTCTCGATCTCGACGAAGCTGACATTGGCGGCGACCGCGTTCAGCGCATGCACGATGGCGCGGTTCTCGGAGGTCGGATAGAGCCAGTCGCTGGTGAAGGAGATGCAGCAGAAGCGCGTCCTGGTGCCGCGGAAGGCGTTGGCCAACGAGCCGCCATGCTCGGCGGCGAGGTCGAAATAGTCGCAGGCGCGGGTAATGTAGAGATAGGAGTTGGCGTCGAAGCGCTCGACAAAGGCGATGCCCTGGTGGCGCAGGTAGTTCTCCACCTGGAAATCGGCGTCGAAGCCGTAGGTGAGCGCCGAGCGGTCCTGCAGGTTGCGGCCGAATTTGCGGTGGAGCGCCTGCTCCGAGAGATAGGTGATATGCGCGGCCATGCGCGCCACCGCGAGCCCGCGCTCGGGCCGCTTGCCGAATTCCAGATAGTTGCCCTGGCACCATTGCGGATCGGCCATGATCGCCTGGCGGCCGACCTCGTGGAAGGCGATATTCTGCGCCGAGTGCCGCGCCGCGGTGGCAATCGGCACGGCGGCGAAGACGCGCTCGGGAAACGACGCCGCCCATTGCAGCACTTGCATGCCGCCCATCGAGCCGCCGGTGACGCAGAACAGGGTTTCGATGCCGAGATGATCGATCAGCTTGGTCTGCGCCCGCACCATGTCGGCGACGGTGATGACCGGGAAGCCGAGGCCCCAGGGTCTGCCGGTGGCGGGATTGAGCTCCATCGGCCCGCTCGAGCCCATGCAGCCGCCCAGCACATTGGCGCAGATGAGGAAGTAGCGCTCGGTGTCGAGCACCTTGCCCGGCCCCGCCAGCGTCTCCCACCAGCCAGGCTTGCCGGTCAGCGGGTGGGCCCCGACGACGTACTGATCGCCGGTCAGCGCATGGCAGATCAGGATGGCGTTGGAGCGCTGGGCATTGAGCCTGCCGTAGGTCTGGTAGGCGATGGTGTAGCGGCCCAGCTGCACGCCGCAATCGAGCGCCAACGGCGCCTCGACCACCAGCT
Organism: Alphaproteobacteria bacterium; assembly: GCA_030037055.1. Lineage (GTDB taxonomy): Bacteria > Pseudomonadota > Alphaproteobacteria > ATCC43930 > CGMCC-115725 > DAHUYF01. The sequence continues at coordinate 1,707 of JASHRZ010000590.1, read as the reverse complement.
GGAAGCCGGGGCGGTCGGGGGCAAGCGCGGTCTCACGGGCGGGCGATGGGACGGTCACGGTCGTCTCTCGGCGCAAGTCGCGGGATCGCCAGGGAAAAACGCGTTTCCCGCACCGGCATAGCTAGGGATCGGGAGCCATCCCTGTCAACGTTTGCTTTCGGCGGGCCGGCGAACTATCAGTATCGCCTTCCGGGCGACGACATCATCATGGCTACGAGCACATCCACCCTCGACGATCTGCGCCGCCGCATTGACGAGATCGACGACCGCCTGCATGACCTCATCATGGAGCGGGCGGAGATCATCGAGGCGGTCACCGCCATCAAGCGGCAGGGCCGCATCGCCGCGATCCGACCCGGCCGCGAGGCGCGCATCCTGCGACGGCTGGTGGCGCGCCATCGCGGCGGCTTTCCGCGCCCCGTCCTGGTGCGGCTTTGGCGCGAGATCTTCAGCGGCGCGGTGATCATGCAAGGCGACTTCGCGGTCGCGGTGGCGGCGCTCGAGGAGATGCCGGACTATTGGGATCTCGCGCGCGACCATTTCGGCAGCCACATCCCGATGATTGCCTTTCATTCCCTAGGCGAAACGCTGCGCGCGGTGACCGAGCGCAAGGTGGCCGCGGCGGTGCTGCCGGTGCCGGCGGAAGGCGAGCGCGAGCCGTGGTGGCCGCTACTGGCGCGGGCTGGCGCCGCTGCGCCGCGCGTCCTCGCTCGGCTGCCCTTCGCCGGGCGCGGCAATGCCCGCGGCGATGGCGGGCTCGACGCGCTTGCGATCGGCCATGCCGAGCCCGACCCGACCGAGGCCGACCGCAGCCTCGTCGCCCTAGAGCTCGCCGGCGAGCTCAGCCGAGCGCGGCTGATCGCGGCGCTGAAGACCGCCGGCCTCGCCGTCACGCTCTTTGCCGTGCACGAACCGCAAGGCGAAGCGTCGTGGAATCTCGTCGAGATCGACGAGGGCGTCGGCGAGGGCGATCCCCGGCTCGCCAAGGCGCTGGAGCCGCTCGGCGACCGCATTGCGCGGCTCGCCCATCTCGGCTCTTATGCCAAGCCCTTCGCGCCCACGGCGCTCGGCCAGCGCGGCGGCGGGAGGTAGCGATGGCGGAGGTTCCGGTGCCGCGTCCCGGCATCCTTGACATCTCGCCCTATATAGGCGGCGAGTCGAAGCTTGCAGGCGGGGCGCGCGTCATCCGTCTCGCCTCCAACGAGAGCGCGCTCGGGCCGAGCGCGCGCGCGGTCGCGGCCTATCGCGCGCAGGCGCAGGAGCTTCACCGCTATCCCGACGGCGCCTCGCTCGAGCTGCGCCAGGCGATCGCCCGGCGCCACGGGCTCGACGCCGAGCGCATCGTCTGCGGCACCGGCTCGGACGAGCTCATCAGCCTCCTGGCGCGCGCCTATGCCGGGCCGGGCGACGAAGTCGTCTACAGCCGCCACGGCTTCCTCATGTATCCCATCGCCGCGCAGTCGGCCGGGGCGACGCCGGTTGCCGCGGCGGAGCGGCGCCTCACCGCCGATGTCGACGCCATCCTGGCGCGGGTCAACGCCAGGACGCGGCTCGTGTACCTTGCCAATCCCAACAACCCTACCGGCACCTACTTGCCCTGCGAGGAGCTGCGGCGGCTTCTTGCCGGGCTGCCGCGCTCGACGCTGCTGGTGGTCGACTCGGCTTACGCCGAATTCGTCGCGCGCAACGATTACGAGCCCGGCATCG
>JASHRZ010000072.1 GCA_030037055.1 Alphaproteobacteria bacterium | reverse complement strand
GAAGGTGATCGAGATCGAGCACAAGCCCGGCAGCACCTTCGAGGACGTGCGCAACTTCGTCGCCGGGGTCAAAGGCCGCCACGTGCTCGAGGCGGGCGAGCTCGATTACGGCATCTGGTCCGCCGGCATGGTGCAGGGCCTCATCCACGACGTTCCGAGCGTCAAGGACCTCGTCCACCGCATCGTGCGCGAGGCGGAAGAGATCATCGCCGGCAGGCTCGAAGGCATGATGCGCGAGCGGGCGCAGGCGGCGGAGTAGCGCACCGCGTCGCCCCCCCGCGGGTGCGAGTGCGCACTCAAATCCGTCGGCCCCGAACCGACGATCAGCCCGACGATGCGCGGATAGATTTCTAAACATGATGACAAATTCGCCGAAATCTCAGGGCGAAGCTTGTGGCTCTCTCCCGGCGGCCGTGTAAGGATCGGGCCAACGGGAGATTGCGAGATGACACCATTGATGATCCGCACAATGATCATGGCGCTCGGCACCGCAACGCTTATCGCGGCCGTCGCAGGACCGGCGCGCCGATGACGATTGGCATCACGACCGCGGGCCTGAGTTTCGCGAGCGTGAGTGGCACGAGCACGAATGGCACGAGTGGTGCCTGAGCCACCCCGGCGCCTACGCCTATCCCGGCTATTACTGCCCAGTCGCTGCGCCTCCTCCGGTCGTCGTAGCCCCGCCCGCGGCCGTCATCGCGTCGCCGCCTCCGGCGGTCATCTACGCGCCGCCGCCGCCACCGCCGGCGCTCGAGATCGAGGTCCCTGTCCACATCCGATAAGAGCCCGCGGCGGGCCTCGGCAAAATCGTCCGGGCCGAAGGCCGCCCTATCGCGCGCGCTCGATAGGACGACGGCCCCACAGTCGCCGCGGTCAAACGCGGCCACGGGCTCGAGGCGAGCGGGCAATAAGCATCGCTACGCACGAACGCAAGCCACAGCATAGGGGATGAAGGTCTGCTTCCCGCCAGACGCCGGGCGTGGTCGCTCGGGTGCGCGCCGGCGCCACTGGCCAGCTGTATGGAGAAGCCTGCGCGATTGACTCGCGGCGCACGAGTCCGAGGCGGCCATCCCGCCAAATTGCCCCGCAAGCAGCCGCATATCCCTATGATGCAACCGCCCACTGAGGCCGCAACCTCACCGAGCGGATGTTCTGCCGGCACGGCGCAACGCGCTGACGATCTCCGGGCGCCCGATGCCGGCGGACAGCGCCTTTTGCGTAAATTCGAGCAGTTGAGTTTCCATCGCTGTGCCCCAGCGAGATATTGTTGGAGGCAATGTTGGGCCCCAGTAGACCGCGCGACGAAAGTATGTTGAGACAGATTGTCCAGCAACGCTGTCGCGCGGAGCCCTCGGCCGAGGCGCGCCGCTTGGTCCAAAACGATTCGACGGTCGGTGCGAAAGAGAGTCCGCATCGGCGCGCAAAACTACCGTCGCAGCGCTGGAATGAAGTCATGACCGGAAATCCCAATCGGGGTGTACAGCTTAGATCGAGGATTGACGGCCGAACTCAGAGATTTTCCGCCGGACGATATGCCGCAGCGCCGGAGCATCGGCCGTCGTCTGGCCCGCCGCCGCGCTCTTCAGCGCCATCGGCGTGATCAGCTTGAGCCGTGCCGCGCGCAGCACCGCGAGCGCCGTTAAGGGATCGCCGCCGCAGACGCGAGAATGGAACGCGCCGATCGCCGGGCCTACCAACCCGATCGCCTCCCGCATCACCAGCGGCGTGAAGGAACCGAACTCGGCCCGCGGGTCGGCCCCGCCACCGCCTTGACCATGGCGATGCATGCCGCGGCGGCGGCGCGGTCGCCCTCGACCAGCTTGAACACCGCCTTGGCCGCCGTGTCCTGGAAAGCGATGCGGTCCGTCTGACGCAGCGCCCGCGGCTTGGCCCAGGCCAGGCAGCGCTGCCCTTGGACGGCTTGCCCATCGACCGCTTCGTCTATTCCACACGCCGCTGCAGCGCCTCCCACACCCGACGCGGGGTCGCCGGCATGTCGATGTGGCGAAGCCCGGTCCTGGCGTGGAGCGCGTCGACGATGGCGTTGATCACGGCGGGCGGCGCGCCGATGGCGCCGGCCTCGCCGGCGCCCTTGATCCCGAGCGGATTGGCCTTGCACGGCACGTTGTGCGTGGCAAAGGAGAAGGACGGGAGATCGTCGGCGCGCGGCATGGCGTAATCCATAAAGGAGCCCGTGACGAGCTGGCCGCTCGCCTCGTCATAGACGGTGCGCTCGATCAGCGCCTGGCCGATGCCTTGCGCGACGCCGCCATGGACCTGGCCTTCGAGGGTGATGGGATTGATGGTGCGGCCGAAATCATCGACGATGGTGTAGCGGTCGACCGTCACCACGCCCGTCTCGGGATCGATCTCGACCTCGACAATGTGGCAGCCATTGGGGAAGGTCGCCGCCTGCGGCACGCGATGCTTGGTGACGTCGAGCCCGGGCGCCATGCCGGGCGGCAGCTTCGCAGGATCGAGCGAGGCTCGCGCCACCTGGAAAAGGTCGAGCCTGAGGTCGGTTCCCGGAACAAAGAAGGTCGCCTCCTCGAACTGCACATCGGCCGCCGCGGCTTCGAGCAGATGCGCGGCGAGCGCCCGGCCCTTCTCGATCACATCGGCCGACGCCTCGTAGAGCGCCGGGCCCGCCACCGGCAGCGCGCGCGAGCCGCCGGTGAGCCCCGAAGGCGTGCGGTCGGTGTCGCCCATGATGACGTCGATGCGGTCGGGATCGACCCCCAGCCGATCGGCCACCACCTGCTTGTAGGAGGTGACGAGGCCGGTGCCGTATTCGATATTG
>JASHRZ010000589.1 GCA_030037055.1 Alphaproteobacteria bacterium | reverse complement strand
TCGCTCCCGGTCTCTTGACCGAGCTGCAACCAGCGGCGATAGGCCGCTCGAACGAAATCCTTGCCCCATCCCTCCGCGAAACCCAACAGCGCCACCTGGTTGGCCCTGAGGGAATGCTTGGCCGGGTAGGGCGCGGGCACGCGAATCGGGATGCCGTACATGGCCGCTCTTCGCTCGATATCGCGCCACATATACGCGGCCTTCGCCGGCTTGTCGGCGAAAGGAACGTGCTTCATCTCCTGGAGTATCGTGAGGAGATGAAAGGGACGCCATCGAAACGCGTTGCCGCTCGCTTCCTCGAGTTCCGGCAGGCGCATCACCGTGAGGTAGGTGTAGGTGCTGCCCATCGTGAACCAGAACTCGATTGGCCGTGCCATCGCCGCCTCCGCCGCCGATCGGGACCGAACCGGCTAATCGTGCGACCAATCCTTTCATCCGGCAATATCCAGCCTTGTCCCGGGCTATAGCCGCACTCAGCACCGCAGCTCCTCGAGCGACCAGCGGTTCGGGAATGCGCCAGCGGACAAATTCAAACCTGCCCCCATCGCTTGGGTGTAGAGATGACAATTGAGGTCGTCGCGGCGTCCATCCGCAGATTGTCGAACCCGCTCTCCGTGGATCAAGCGATCGCCGGATGGATGCGCAAGAACTCGATGAACGCCCGCAGCGGCAGGGGAAGCTGGTTGCGACTGGGATAATAGACATGCCAGCCCGACCATGGACACGCGTAGTCCTGTAGCAATGGCACGACCTGCCCCCGGTCGATCCACCGCTTCGCTAGCGATTCGATGCCGAGCGCGATGCAGGTGCCTTCGATCACGGCGCGCGCCATCAATTGAATGCTGTTGGTGACGAGCGAGCCTCCGACGTCGATCTCGACCCTGTGGCCGTCGATGATGAATCGCCAGGAGTAAATCGCACCGCTTAACATGCGCCAGCGGACGCATTTATGGGCGCGCAGGTCGCGTGCGCGGCGTGCCATGGCGTTTCAGGCAGGAACGGCTGGCCAGAGCCATCAAGCGCGAGTCGGGCGCCAGCCGCACCGCGCTCATGTCCTTGGCGATCAGGGCTCCGGCGCCGATTCCTGCGTCGAGGCCTCCGGCCACGATGTCGATCGGACCGTCGATGATCGTTATATCGAGTTTTATATCAGGGTATTTGGCTATGAAATCGCTGGCCACGGGGCCGCCGTCGCTCAGCCTTGATGAGCTCGAGCACGGCGCCAACAATTAAGCGGGCCAGGGCTCCCCATCGCTCCTCACGCGGGTAAAGTCACGATCCTTGCTGAGAACCGCCCAGGCAATCCGCGCCAGCTTGTTGGCGAGCACCATCGCAAGCACGTTGCTATGCAGCCGCTTCCTCGCGATGGAGTAGGCGGAGGAATGACGGCCAGCCTTGACGGCCCCTGCGCGCGGCGCCCCCGTCCGAGCGTAGGGACGAAGGAACGGCTACGGCGCGAACAAAGGAACAGTCGAAGAAAGGACGAGACTGACGATGTAGCGTTAACCCGACCGGTCTGCGAGAGGATGAAGCGATATGGAGGATCGGTCTTCCCAGCATGTGCGAGCACGGGTGACCCGAATGTCCCATCTTTGAGGCCTATCCGTTAATGAGATCGCACGTGCGCTGATATCCATGATGGCCCGGAGCGACATGCCGCTCCAATGAAGGCGGGATACATTACTGCAAGACCAGCATCCACCAGATCGAAAAAACTTCTTGCAACGCGCGGCCGGACCATAGATCCGGGTCAAGAGCGGAAATACAGCGCCTAACCCTCGATCCACGCGATGCGCAGCACATTGGTGGCGCCGGGGGTGCCGAAGGGCACGCCAGCGGTGATGACGATGCGCTGGCCGCGCTCGGCGAAGCCCTCGCGATGGGCGATGCTCGTCGCCCGGTTCACCATGTCGGAGAAATTGGTGACGTCGCGGGTGTGGACGCAGTGCAGCCCCCAGACGAGCGCGAGCTTGCGCGCCGTCTGAAGGCTCGAGGTCAGCGCCAGGATCGGCGCGCCCGGACGTTCGCGCGCCGCCCGCAGCGCCGTGGCGCCGGAGGTGGTGTAGGAGCAGATGGCGGCGGCGCCGATGGTATGCGCGACCTGGCGGGCGGCGGCGCTGATGGCGTCCGAGGAGGTGTGCTCGGGCCGTGCGGCGGCGTCGGCGTGGAGGCCGGCGTTGTAGAGCGGATCGACCTGCACGCGGCGGACGATGCGGTCCATCATCGTCACCGCCTCGACCGGGTATTCGCCCGCCGCCGTCTCTGCCGAAAGCATCACCGCGTCGACGCCCTCGTAAATCGCGGTGGCGACGTCGGACGCCTCGGCCCGAGTCGGCACCGCCGCGTGGACCATGGATTCCAGCATTTGCGTCGCGACGATCACCGGCTTGCCGGCAAGCCGGCAGGCCTGGACGACCTGCTTCTGCACCGGCGGCACGTCCTCCGGCGGCATCTCGACGCCGAGATCGCCGCGCGCCACCATCAGCGCGTCGCTCAGATCGATGATCTCGGCGAGCCGGTGTACCGCCGCGGGCTTCTCGAGCTTCACCATGATGCCGGCGCGGTTGGCGACGAGCTTTCTCGCCTCGGCCACGTCCTCGGGCCGCTGCACGAAGGAAAGCGCGATCCAGTCGACGCCGGCGTCGAGCGCGAAGAGGAGGTCACCGCGATCCTTCTCGGTGAGCGCCCCCAGCGGCAGCACCGCGTTGGGGACATTGACGCCTTTGCGGTCGGACAGCTCGCCGCCATCGATCACCACCGTCTCGGCGAAGCGGTCGCCGCAAGACTCCACCTTGAGACGCACATTGCCGTCGTTGAGCAGCAGCTCGGTGCCGGACTCGAGCGCGGCAAAGATCTCGGGATGCGGCAGCGGCGCGCGCTTGGCGTCGCCGGGCTTCCTGCTGAGATCGAGGCGGAAATGCGTGCCCGATTTGAGCCGCACCTTGCCGTCGGCGAAGGTGCCGAGGCGCAGCTTCGGTCCCTGCAGATCCGCCAGGATGCCGATGGGCCGCCCGGTCTCCTTCTCCAGTGCGCGGATGGCCTCGATCCGCGCCTGGTGCTCGCGGCGCTCGCCATGGCTGAAATTGAGACGGAAAACGTCGACGCCGGCGCGGAACAAGGCGGCGATGGTCTCGGGCGCGGAGCTGGCGGGGCCTAGCGTGGCGACGATCTTGGCGCTGCGTTGGCGTCGCATGACTTATGTCTCCGTCCGGACGGGCGAGCCCGTTTCGAGCACCAGGATCGCGCGGAAATCGTTAACATTTGTCAGCGTCGGGCCGGTGACCAGCAGATCCCCCAGTGCCTGGAATGCGCCATAGGCGTCATTGTCGGCAAGACGCGCGCGCAAGTCGATGCCGGCGGCGGCGGCGCGCGCGGGGGTGTCGGGGCCGTAAAGCGCCCCGGCATTGTCCTCGGTGCCGTCGATGCCGTCGGTGTCGGCGGCGAGCGCGTGGATCGCCGGATGCCCGTCGAGCGCCACGGCGAGCGCCAGCAGGAACTCGCTGTTGCGCCCGCCGCGGCCGGCGCCGCGCACCGTCACCGTGGTTTCGCCGCCCGAGAGCAGCACCGCCGGCAGCTTCAGGGCGCGCTCCCCGATGACGAGCTTGCCGGCCGCCGCCTGGCGCGCGA
>JASHRZ010000588.1 GCA_030037055.1 Alphaproteobacteria bacterium | reverse complement strand
GCCACCGGAGATCGGCGCTGGCTTCCCGGCGACGAGGTCGGCGATGATCACCTTGCGCCGGGCGGCCAGCGCGGTGAAATAGCTCTGCTTGGCCGTCTCGACGGCAGCCTTGAGCTTCTCGGGCGCGCCCGGTGCGCGCACATCCTCCTCGATCACGGCCCAGGCCACCTGCATGCGACCTTCCAGGACCGCGAGCTGGCCCTGCTGCGCGGCGGGGAGCCCCTTGTCGTCGGCGATTGCGGCGGCGACTCGCAGACGGTCGGTGCCAGCGGCGTCGCGCAGCGCCCAGCCGAGCTGCTTGATCTTCATCATCTCGCTGATGAAGGGATCGCTGAGTTTGATATCGTTCGACAGCCGGTCGGAGATGCGGTCGATGGCATCGACGAGCCTGTTGACTGCAGCGACCCATCGCTTGCTGAGATCGGCGGGCCGCTGGTCCTTGGGCTGCTGGAGCGCGCCGTCGGCCTCCCGCCGCAGAGCGGCGATGCCGTCGCGTGCCCCACGCAGATCGCTCGCCGCCTCCTCGGTCCCGGCGAGCGCGGCATGCGCGAGCTTCGGCAGGGCCGAATCCAGCGCCGCCTTCGACTTGGCGCGCAGCGCCCCGATGTCGGCCTGCGTGTCCGCGTCAAGCACCGCGGAGGTGGTCAGTGCCGTGTTGACGGTACCGCGCTCGACGCGCAGGTTCTGCATCGCCAGGAAGAGATCGCGCGAGATGCTGGCGACGGCCTGCACGCGCTTCGCTACGGCCCGCCGTTCGAATGCCTGCTCCGAGGCGATCCCGAAGCTGACGACCAGCACCACCGTCATGACACCGATTATGCCTTGAAGCAGCGTGCTGATCGCCAGGTACCGTTTCATCGGGAGACCATCGCTTGAAGCTGCGCGCCGGGTTTAGTCGACTTCCGTAACCATTTGCTTAATTCGCCAGCTGCTTGTTAAGAAGCACGTGGCTCGGTGCGGCAGCCCGCGGTCCCCGGCTTCCACAGCCTGTGCATGGAATCGGCATGTCTTCCCACGACGCGACTTGGTAACATCGAGCGCAATTTTCGGATCAGCCCCGTTAATGGAAAACGCCGTCCCTTCCGCCGTACCCTCGAACGTAACACCGCTGCGCGAGGGCGATGGCGCCTACCGCACGCCGCCGCACAACAGCGAGGCCGAGCAGGCGCTGCTGGGCGCCATCCTGGTCAACAACGCGGCCTTCCACCGAGTCGCGGAGTTTCTGCTGCCGGAGCATTTCGCCGAAGGGGTGCACGGCCGCATTTACGCCGCCATCGCCAAGCTCATCGAGCGCGGACAGCTCGCCAGCCCGGTGACATTGAAGGGCCTTTTCGACCAGGACGGTGCGCTTGCCGAGATCGGCGGCGCGCAGTACCTGGCGCGACTCGCCGCCTGCGCGGGGGTCATCATCAACGCCGAGGACTACGGCCGCACCATCCACGACCTCTATCTGCGCCGCCAGCTCATCACTATTGGCGAGGACACCGTCAACGACGCCTATAATTACGATCTCGACCTCACGGCGGCAGCGCAAATCGAGCAGGCGGAGAAGAAACTGTTCGACCTCGCCATCAGCGGCCAGTACGAGGGCGGCTTCCGCGCCTTCACCCAGGCGCTCGCCGCGGCCATCACCATGGCCGAGACCGCGTTCAAGCGCAGCGGCCGCACCACCGGCGTCTCCACCGGCTTCGCCGACCTCGACAAGCTGCTGGGCGGGCTGCATCCGTCGGATCTGGTGGTGCTCGCCGGCCGGCCGTCAATGGGCAAGACGGCGCTTGCCACCAATATCGGCTTCAATGCCGCCAAGGCCTATCGCCCGACCCGAACCGCCGGCGGCAAGCTCGCGGCCGAGGACGGCGCGGTGGTGGGCTTCTTCTCGCTGGAGATGTCGGCCGAGCAGTTGGCGACGCGCGTGCTGTCGGAGGAGTCGGGCGTCGCCTCCGACCGCATCCGCCGCGGTGACGTCTCGCACAACGATTTCGGCAAGTTCGTCCAAGCGAGCCAGAAGCTCGCCTCGGTGCCGCTCTTCATCGACGACACGCCGGCGCTGAGCATCGCGGGCCTGCGCATCCGTGCCCGCCGCCTCATGCGGCAGCAGGGGCTCGGCCTCGTCATCGTCGACTATCTGCAGCTGCTGCGCGGCAGCGGCGACAACGCGGAGAACCGCGTGCAGGAGATCTCGGAGATCACGCGCGGCCTCAAGGCGCTCGCCAAGGAGCTGAACGTGCCGGTGCTGGCGCTGTCGCAGCTGTCGCGCGCGGTGGAGCAGCGCGAGGACAAGCGGCCGATGCTCGCCGACCTCCGCGAATCCGGCTCGATCGAGCAGGATGCGGACGTGGTCATGTTCGTCTTCCGCGAGGAGTACTACCTCAGCCGCGGCGAACCGATGCGACGGCCGGAGGAAAGCGACGAGAAATTCAACGAACGCTACGCCCGCTGGCAGCAGCGGCTCGAGGACGTGCACGGCACCGGCGAGGTGATCGTCGCCAAGCAGCGCCACGGTCCCATCGGCAAGGTGACGCTGCGCTTCGAGGGCGAGACCACCAAGTTCGACAACTTTGTGCGCGCCGACCACCTTCCCGATGAGCGGTTCTGAGCGGCCGTCGCGGGCGCTCGCCCGCGCCGGCGCCGTGGTGGAGATCGATCTCGCCGGTATCGCCGAGAACTGGCGGCGAATCGCCGCCGCGCTGAAGCCCGGGACGGTCTCGGCCGCGGTGGTGAAGGCGGATGCCTATGGCCTCGGCATGGCGCGTGTCGCGCCGCGGCTGGCCGCTGCAGGCTGCACGCTGTTCTTCGTCGCGACGCTCGACGAGGGCATCGCGCTCCGGCGCCTGCTGCCCAGCGTGGAGATCGCCGTCTTGAACGGGCTGCTGCCCGGCACCGGCGGCGAGTTCAGCCGCGCCCGCCTCGTCCCGGTGCTCAACGACCTCGGCGAGATCGCCGCGTGGCGCCAGAGCGCGACGACGCGCGCGCTGCCGGCGATGATTCAGATTGACACCGGCATGACGCGACTCGGACTCGGCGCCGCGGCATTGGCCGAAATCGCCCGCGCGCCGGCGCTGCTCGCCGGCCTCGAGCTGCGCGCGATCCTCAGTCACCTCGCCTGCGCGGAGGATCCCGCGCATCCGCTCAACAGCCGACAGCTCGCCGCCTTCCGCGCCGCGTTGATGGCGCTGCCGCCGGCGCCGGCGAGCCTTGCCGCCGGCTCGGGTGTTTTTCTCGGCACCGATTACCACTTCGATTTCGTTCGCCCGGGGGCCGCGCTCTACGGCGTGAACCCGACCCCCGGACGGCCCAATCCGATGGCGCAAGTCGTTCGCGTCAAGGGCAGAATCCTGCAGGTGCGCGACGTTGACAGCGGCGCGAGCGTTGGATATGGTGCGGCGCATCGCATGGAGCGCCCCGGCCGCATTGCCACGGTCGCGGTCGGCTATGCCGATGGCTGGCTCAGATCGGCGAGCCATCGGGGTAGCGCCGGGATCGCCGGCCAGAGGGCCCCGGTCGTCGGACGCATCTCGATGGACCTTATGACCCTGGACGTCACGGGCATCGATCCTTCGCTGGCCCGTGTCGGTGGGTTTGTCGATCTCATCGACGAGATCCATGGCGTCGACGAGGCCGCCGCCGCCGCCGGGACGATCGGCTATGAGATCCTGACCGCGCTCGGACGGCGCTATCATCGCATCTATCGCGGCACCGCCGGCTGAGCATGCTCGACTTCCTCGCCCGGGTCGGCCGCGTCTTCCTCTCCTTTCTCGTCGCCGCCGGCCGGCTCGCGCTATTCGCGCTCAACGCACTGAGCCATTGCCTGCGCCCGCCCTTCTACCCCCGCCTGATGGCGCGCCAGCTGATCGACATCGGCTATTACTCGTTGCCGGTGGTGGGGCTGACCGCGCTCTTCACTGGCGTCGTGCTGGCGCTGCAGACCAATACCGGCTTCAGCCGATTCTCCGCCGAAGGCGCGATCGCTACCGTCGTCGTGCTGTCGGTGACGCGCGAGCTCGGGCCGGTGATCGCCTCGCTGATGGTGGCAGGGCGGATCGGCGCCGCCATGGCCGCCGAGATCGGCACGATGCGCGTCACCGATCAGATCGACGCGCTCTCCACGCTGTCGACCAACCCCTTCAAATACCTCGTTGTGCCGCGGATCGTTGCCGGCACCATCGCCGTCCCGGCGCTGGTCCTGGTGGCCGACATCATCGGCGTGTTCGGCGGCTTTCTCGTCGGCACCTACAAGCTCGACTTCAATCCGGCGGCCTATCTCGGCCAGACCGCCGACTACCTGCATCGCGACGACGTCGTCTCCGGCCTGATAAAGTCGGCGGTGTTTGGCTTCATCATCGCGCTGATGGGCTGCTATCACGGCTATCACTCGCGCGGCGGCGCCGAGGGCGTGGGCACCGCC
>JASHRZ010000004.1 GCA_030037055.1 Alphaproteobacteria bacterium | reverse complement strand
CCGATTTGTGTCCGTCATCGGCGGTAAGGACGACGGCCCGCGGCGGAATCTCGGCCGCGGGATCGCAGAAGCTTTCGACGAGCGCGCGGAGCGGGATGATCCGGTAGTCATGGCTGCGCAGCCATGCCAATTGCTCCTCGAACACGGCGGTGGTCACCGTCATCTCGTCGGCGACGACAGGGCCGAAGCGGTGATAGACCAGGATGGGGACCCTGCCCGCTTCCTGCTGCGCGCAGACCTGCGACGCCGTGAGGAGAAGCGCCGTCACCGCGGCGAACAGCGCCGCCGAGACCGCGCGCGCATAGCTGCTCATGACCATCCGCGAATGCCTCGTTCGAAGCGAGCCGGCATGCCCGAGGACGGACTGCGCGAATAAGCACGGCTCGCCCTCATGTCACCTTTTGCAGCCCGGACCTCGAGCTTGCGGCGGCGGCGCTGCTATCGCAGCGTCCGGCGCGCCACCCGTCCCGCGGCACCGCACGCCGTGCCTGCGATGAGGCCGCCGTCCCCTCGGCCGTTCCTAGGACGCCGCCCCCTTGCGGAGCGAGCGCCGGAACATGCGGTCGGCCTTGTCGCTCGCCGCCTTGGCCTCCGCCGCCGCGTTGTTCGCGGTCGCCTGGGCGGCACGGGCGGCCTCGAGCGCCTGTTGCGCCAGGGTCTTGGCCTGCTCGGCATTCTGGCTGGCCGCGGCCAGCAAAGCCCGGTCCTGATCGCTCAACGTCGTGCATGCTCCGAGAGCGATCACGGGAATCAGGGCGATCATGCCGCGCTTGAAAAACTGCATGTTGCTCTCCTTGCACGGATGAACGGCCAATTGCGCCCAAAGACTGCCGACATCGCCTTTGGTATTTTGCAGGCTAATGGTGGGATGGACCCGTCACATTGACCTGCGTCAAGCCCGGCACTGAAGCTTGGCTGGAATTCGCCGCAGCGCCCGGCGCGACTCACTTGCTGTTCCGCCGGCGCATCCGCATCGCACGGCAGGCCGTTTCACCGTCGCGCCTCCTTCATCACCGATTGCCCCTCGGCGCGGATTTTATCCGCGATCGCCGCGAAGGCTTGGCCTTGCGTGTCGCACCGATATCCGATGGCGGTGCGGGTCACACCGCCGGCATGGCGATGAAATCGGGGACAACCAGCGCGCCGCGAGCGGCGAGCGCTTGCTCGGCCGCCTGCATTGACGCTGCACCCTAGCGCTCAGGGCCAAACGCGGCTCTCCGCTGTGACGACTCGGGCATCATCCTGCGGACGGCGGGGCGCAAGAAGCAGCTTTTCATCCGCAATGACAGCGGGCGGTCGGTTTTTTTCAACTGGCCAAGGACGCGCACACCGGGAACGCGTCATCGCGCCGCCGGCGTTTCGCCGTCTGATCGCTTCAAGGCCCACCAGGTGATGCACCTTGTGCCTAGCCGCGATCTCCTGGACGGTCTGATCTCCCCGCAAACGCCTCCAACGCCACGCGGGCCTTGAACTCTCCCGTAAACCGACGCCGTATCGCCATCGCCTATCCCTCCGATTTCCGGCGGAATAGACCTTACACACCTGTCGGATTTTCCGGGACCAGCTCAATAAGCCTGGTTGGCAACCGTGGGGTAATGGCGTCCTCGATAAGCCCCGCGACACGGGTATTCCAGCAGATATCCAGATCGTGTCAAAGCGTCTTCGATTTCTTGAGCGGAAATCTTCGACATAAGATTATTGGTCGTGACCCACCGCTTCCTTTCGATGGCTCGACGTGGTGAGCGCGAGGTAGTCTAACAAGCCTCCCCAAAAGGCGTTGAACTGGTGCGGGCGGCCGGACTCGAACCGGCACAGGCCTTTCGGCCCTACGGATTTTCGTACCAGCCACGGCTTTCGCCGCCGTCCTGAGCGGACGTTTGTGGTCTGGACTATCCCTTCACCCTGGCGTCGCCGCTTTAGGTGCTGCCCGTCTAGTCTCTACACCTTCCCGTTTCCAGGCTTGGCTCGGGATTGCCATCTCAGGTTCCCCCGACTTTGAGCAGTTCTGCATCGCCGGTTTCCCGGCGAGCACTCAAGTCTCGTTCAAGTCCGTTGCGTCTACCAATTCCGCCACGCCCGCGTGACGATTCATGTATAGCGAGGGGACAAAAGACCGCCAAGGACTAAGGCATTGGACGGAAACGTCCCGGCCCTTACTCGCGGATGGGGTCGCCGCCGAGCTCACGCACCAGCGCCACTACCTCCTCCGTGCCGGCGGCGAGCCGCTCGGCGTCGCGGCCGCGCAGCACCAGGCTCGTGCCGAACTCGCCGCGGCGGTAGAAGGGATAGGAGCCGATGTCGAGATCGGGATAGCGGGCCTGGATCTCGCCCAGCCCCTTGGCAATGACGCCCTCGGGCAGGTGGCAGGTCACCGTGCGCGACAGCATCGGCCGGCCGCCCTTGAGGTCGTGCTTGATGCTGTCGAACATGCCCTGCATGACGCTCGGGATGCCGGCCATGACGAAGACGTTACCGATGCGGAAGCCGGGCGCGCGCGACACGGGGTTGCGAATGAGCGTCGCGCCCTCGGGCGTATGCGCCATGCGCAGCCGCGCTTCGTTGAGCTCGCCCGGCTTGTACTGCGCGAGAAAGAGCTTGTGCGCCTCGGGATGGAGTGTCCAGGGGACGCCGAACGCCTTCGCCACGCATTCGGAGGTGATGTCGTCATGGGTGGGGCCGATGCCGCCGGTGGTGAAGACGTAATCGAACTTGGCACGCACCTCGTTGACCGTGGCGACAATCACGTCGGCGACATCGGGAATGACCCGCGCCTCGCGCAAGCTAACGCCGACCCCGTTGAGCCCGGCGGCGATATAGGCGAGGTTCGCGTCCTGCGTCCGGCCCGAGAGGATCTCGTTGCCGATGATGAGGACTGAGGCGGTGACGATCTTCTCGGCGGTCATGACGGCTCCCGGCGCAATCGCGCTCTCGTTAGCGGCAAAGCGGCGCCCGCACAATGGGCGGGCGGCGCTTGCCGCAGCGCCGGCGGGCGCCTATAGCGCGGGATGCGCTTTCCCCGGCCGCTGGTGCGCGCCATTCTGCTCCGGCGCTACAAGCGCTTCCTCGCCGATGTCCGGCTGCTGGACGGGACCGAGACCACCGCCCATTGCGCCAATCCCGGCAGCATGCTGGGGCTCGCCACGCCCGGCGCGGAAGTCTGGCTCCTGGCGAGGGCCGATCCGAAGCGCAAGCTCGCCTGGTCGTGGGAGCTGGTCCGCGCCGAAGGCCAGCTCGTCGGCATTAATGCGGCGCACGCCAACCGGCTGGCGGCGGAGGCGATCGCCGCGGGCCGCATCCCCGAGCTCGGCGGCTATGCGAGCATCCGGCGCGAAGTGGCCTATGGCCGGGCGAGCCGCATCGACCTGTTGCTGAAAGGCCCGGGACGCCCCATTTGCTACCTCGAGGTCAAGAACGTGCATCTGCGGCGCGGCGGCTCGGCCGAGTTCCCCGACAGCGTCACCGCCCGCGGCGCCAAGCACTTGGCCGAGCTCGGCGCCATGGCGGCGGCCGGGCATCGCGCGGTGATGCTCTACGTGGTCCAACGCGGCGATTGCCGCCGGTTCCGCATCGCCGGCGACATCGACCCGGTCTACGCCATCGCCTTCGCCGAGGCGCGCGCGGCGGGGGTCGAGATGCTGTGTTATTATTGCCGCGTCGACACCGCGGCGATAGACATCGAGGCGCCGCTGGCGATCGCGGCAGGAGCGGACGAGGAATGATGAATCTGCAGCAGCGTGCGGCAATGGGCATGCGGCCGCCGGACCCCGAGGAGCGGCGCATCAAGCTGCACGGGGTCGAGGCCTTTCAAGGCATGCGCAAGGCCGGAAAGCTGGCCGCCGAGGTGCTCGACTTCATTGCCCCCCATGTCAAGCCGGGGGTGACCACCGACGCGCTCGACCGGCTCTGCCACGACTTCATCCTCGATCACGGCGCGATCCCGGCGCCGCTCAACTATCGCGGCTTCCCGCGCTCAATCTGCACCTCGGTCAACCACGTCGTCTGCCACGGCATTCCCGGCGAGCGCAAGCTCGACGAGGGCGACATTCTCAACATCGACATCACCGTCATCCTCGAGGGCTGGCACGGCGACACCAGCCGCATGTTCATGCTGGGCGAGAAGGTGGCACTCAAGGCGCGGCGCCTGGTCGAGGTCACCTGGGAGGCGATGATGCGCGGCATCGAGGCGGTCCGGCCGGGGGTGCGCACCGGCGCCATCGGCCACGCCATCCAGAGCTATGCCGAGGCGCGGCGCTTCTCGGTGGTGCGCGACTTCTGCGGTCATGGCATCGGCCGCATCTTCCACGACGCGCCCTCGATCCTGCATTTCGGGCGGCCCGAGGAGGGGCCGGAACTGCGCGAAGGCATGTTCTTCACCATCGAGCCAATGATCAATGCCGGGCGCTGGGAGGTGAAGATCCTCAGCGACGGCTGGACCGCCGTCACCAAGGACCGCTCGCTCTCGGCGCAGTTCGAGCACACGGTGGGGGTGACCAAGGAAGGCTGCGAGATCTTCACTCTCTCGCCCAAGGGCTGGCACCGCCCGCCCTACGAAGGCTAGCGCAACGCGGACAACTCGGCCGACCGCTTTGCGGTCGGCCCCGTCGGGTTCGATGGCGAGGCGATCGAACGGGTTGTCTGTCGCGGCGGGTTGGTCAGCAAGTGCCGGAGCCGCGCCATCCCAGCTACCCCGGACCGTGCCGGCTCTCGCTGCATGCGCAACCGCTTTCGCCAAACGCTGCGCGTTTGCGCTAAGCGCGCTGCTCGGGGGCGGAATAGATGGTCTCCGGCGGCGGCCGCCCGCCCTTGTCCGGGAGCCCCGGCTGGGGCAGCGGATGGAACACCGGATCGCGCTTGTCCCAGGAGCGCTCGAAGGGGAGCTGCATGACGATGCCGCCGCCATGCTGCTGGGCGTTGTCCTCGATCGCCTTCTGGAGCGCGCTCGCCGTCTTCTCGTCCCAGGGCAGCACGTAATAACGCGGCTCGCTGGAGCCGGGGAGCAGCAGCCACATGTAAATGCCCCTGCCCTCGAGGATGTAGGAGCCCAGCACCTTTGCCTCCGTGTCGCCGCTGCGCAGCACCTCGAGCCGCGTCGATTTCGGCCGTCCCAGCATGTCCGAATAGCCGAAGAACAACGCGGCGATGAGCAGCGCGAAAAAGACGCTGACCGCGGCCCGCCGCCTGCGGCTGCCGAGCGGCAGGCCGACAAAGGCATAAATGCCGAGGACGAGCGCGAGCGTCACGAAAGCGATGACGAAGGGGGTCATTTCGCCTCTCCGTCGCGCATCTTCATCCAAGCGCTGCGCAGCTCCTTGTGGACGCGGTTGAGGCTGCCGGGGACGAGATGGCCCTTGTCGTCGAGATGGAAGCGGAAGATCGTCGTCTCCTGCCCGACGTAATCAAGCTGGATTTGCGAGCGCAGGATGTTGTTGACCTCGCCCTCGGGGCCGCGCACCGACACCTTGGCGAGGACCGGCACAGGGAAGTGATTGTCGGCGGAGCGGTAGAGATGCGCGTTCACGGTGTACTCGCCCGGCCAGAGGCCGCGGCCGTAAGCGATTTCGTAGTTCATCGAGACGGGATCGCCGGAATGGCCGAGATCGTCGCGCAGCAGGTTGAAAATGATCCCGGATTTGTTGGAATAGCCCACCGGGACGTCGCCCGGCGCCTGGACCCAGAGATCGACATCGGCGTCGATCTTGTCGTCCCAGTGGATGTCGACGATGAGGCTGCCCGGAGGCGTGGCGCCGGCCGCCTCCTCCTGCTTCTTGCGCACATGCGCCAAGGCCACGGCGCCGATGACGAGATAGGCGAAGACCAGCAGGAACAACATGTCCCGGAACGAAACATTCATGCCGCGCCAAGGCATTGATTATGGCCCGCTTCTCGGTTGGTGTCGCTGACCGTTCAGAATTCGCGCGCCGCCTCCGGCGATCGAGGGTCTCCGGGCGCGGTGGCGTTCTCGCGCGCTCCGCGCTCTCCAAGCTCTATCAGGTCATGGTTAAAAAGCTGCTAAGCGGGCCGGCGGACGGCGTCGCGACCGGGGGATCGGCCGCGGCCATGGCAACGGCCCTCGGGTCGATGGAGCGCCGAAGATGTTTCAGGGAGGTTCGGCGAGCGCCCCGACCCGCGGGAAATGCGCCGCCGTTTTCCCGGTATTGAAGGATGCTTCGTCCCGGCCCCGTCGATCATTTGCGGTCAGCGCCGCTTCCTGGTTTGCCTCGCGCCGGTCGAGGTCGAAAACCTCGATGCGCACCTGGGCGAGGCCGTGCTGCGTCATGCCGAGCTGCTGCGCGGCGTAGCGGGAAACGTCGAGCACGCGGCCACCGACATAAGGGCCGCGGTCGTTGATGCGGAGCACAGCCGACTTCCCGGTCTCCAGATTTGTCACCCGCACGACGGTATCCAGCGGCAGCCAGCGGTGCGCCGCCGTGAGGTCGTTCATGTCGAAGGGCTCGCCGCTGGCGGTTGCTTTCATATGGAAAGCTTCGCCGTACCAGGAGGCGAGGCCGGTATCGGTGAAGCTGGGCGCGCAGCTGGCTTGAGCGACGGGCGGCGGCGCCGCGACCGCTGCAGGCGGCGGCGGTGCCGGCGGCGCGCCGACGCAGGCCGAAAGGCTCGCCGCCGCGAGGACGGCAAGACCCGAAGACCAGGATGATCGTTTGAACGATCGGCAATACAGAATGGGCTTCATGGCAGATCAGGCGAGTCTATACCTTCCAAAGCCCCAGTC
>JASHRZ010000587.1 GCA_030037055.1 Alphaproteobacteria bacterium | reverse complement strand
AGAGAATATAAGGATCAGGGACGGCCGCCGCGCCCCGGAGCGGTCCGGATGTTCATGGACTACGGGGCATGGGCCGGCCGCGACGCGGATAAAAGGCGACGGCAAAGAGACGCTGCGCCCCTTACGACAAGGCCATGTGGATTGATCTAGATCAATGTTCGCGGAGATCCACTTAGATAAAGTTCTTGTTTGCCACGACGAGGAGAACCTAGGGACAAGTCACAGGGGCAAGGCATTCCTAGGAGGCAAGTCTCTGTAGGCGGTCGACCCTACGCTCGTTGATGCGCCGTGACAGGGCCCGCATGTGCCCTCTCTTTCGAGCACCTCGGAGGAGACTCCCGAGGCGGACGAAGAGAGGACCGCGGGCTCTTCCATTTTTTCCGGGCCGATGGCGTCCAGCGATCTCGCGCGGCACGGTTTCGCGGTGGCAGACGCGGCCCTCAGTCATGCCTAAATGCCCGATCCCGGCCTCGGGATGATGCGGCTGCCTGAATCGACCGGTATCAGCGGAAGGGCGGGAAAAAAGATAGAAGCATTTCCGGTCGGCCGCGCGAAGGCGGTTCGCCTTTGCCGGCTTGATCCATGTCAAGGTCTTGAGACCGCGCACTGGGCTTGGATTGACGCATAGACCGGGCAGGATCGCCGTTCGCCGTCCGCGGTAAAGGACGGATCGCCCGAAGCATCTTTGCCGGCGGATCAAACGGCAAATGGGGAATGGCCGGCGATCTTTTCCTTGCCATCCGCGGATTGAAGCCATGGCGCCAGAAATCATCGTCCAGCCGAGGACACCACGCGCCGAACTGCAATCTGCCCCGACCGTCGCGGCAGGGCTGATCAACATTGCTCGGGGCTTGCGCCAGGAGCTTCATCCGCGCAGCCGCGCGGGCGGCCGGGCGGGGCTCGACGGCTCGCTCGAGCGGGACTGGGGCTTCGACAGCCTCGCGCGCGCCGAGCTGCTGTTGCGGGTCGAGCGCGCGTTCTCGGTCCACCTGCCCGAGCGCCTGCTCGGCGAGGCGGAGACGCTCCAGGACATCCTTTCGGCGCTCGAAGGCGCCAAGGCCATGCCGGCGGCCTTCGACACGGCCCTTCGGCGCAGCATCGCGGAAGAGGCCGCCCTACCCGCTCCAGTCGGCGCAACGACCGTTACCGCGGTGCTGGACTGGCATGTCGAACACCATGGGGGACGCGTGCACGTCGTTCATTGG
This sequence comes from Alphaproteobacteria bacterium, assembly GCA_030037055.1. Lineage (GTDB taxonomy): Bacteria > Pseudomonadota > Alphaproteobacteria > ATCC43930 > CGMCC-115725 > DAHUYF01. The sequence continues at coordinate 1,367 of JASHRZ010000587.1, read as the reverse complement.
CATGGCGACGGGACGGAGACGCGCCTGACCTATGCCGCGCTTGCCGAGCGCTCGCGCGCGGTCGGACGCGGCCTTCGGCAGGCGGGGCTTCAGCCGGGAGAAAGGGTGGCGATCATGCTGCCGACCGGCGAAGGCTTCTTCACCGCCTTCTTCGGCGTTCTCTACGCCGGCGGCGTGCCGACGCCGATCTATCCGCCCGCCCGCCCGTCGCAGTTGGAGGAGCATCTCAAACGGCAGGCCGGGATCCTCCGCAACGCCGGTGCGGTCCTGCTCGTGGCGTCGGCGGAGATGCCCGCGCTGGCGCGTCTGCTGAAGCTGCAAGTCGAAACCTTGAGAGCGGTTGTCGATGTCGAGGCGCTGAGCAAAGGGGCGGGCGCGCTGCCGAGCAAGGTCGAGCCGCAGGACACGGCACTCATTCAGTACACGTCGGGAAGCACGGGCGATCCCAAGGGGGTCGCCCTCAGCCAAAGCAACCTTCTGGCCAATATCCGGGCGATGGGGCAAGCGATGGAGGCAGGCCCCGCCGACATCTTTGTCAGCTGGCTGCCGCTCTATCACGATATGGGCCTTATCGGTGCCTGGCTGGGGTGCCTGTACTTCGCGGCGCCGCTCGTGGTCATGTCGCCGCTGACCTTCCTGGTGCGGCCGGAGCAGTGGCTGTGGGCGATCCATCGGCACCGTGCCACGCTCTCTGCCGCGCCGAATTTCGCCTTCGAGCTGTGCCTGCGCAAGGTCGAGGATGCGGCCATCGCCGGCCTTGACCTTAGCTCGCTGCGGATGGTGGCCAACGGATCGGAGGCGGTCAGTCCCGAGACCATTCGCCGCTTTGCGGCGCGCTTCGCCAAATATGGCTTCCGGCCGGAAGCAATGGCGCCGGTCTACGGGCTTGCCGAGAATGCCGTGGGACTGGCCTTCCCGCCGCTCGGCCGCGTGCCGGTCGTCGATCGCGTCGATCGCAGGGCGCTGGCCCGGCATGGCGAGGCCCGGCCGGCGCGACGCGACGATCCCGACGCGCTGGAGTTCGTCGCCTGTGGCCGGCCATTGCCGGGCCATGAGATCCGCATCATCGACGCAACCGGCGAGCTTGGCGAGCGGAGGGAGGGCCGGCTGCAATTCCGCGGCCCCTCCGCAACGGCGGGCTATTTCGACAACCCCGTCAAGACGCGCGAGCTGTTCGATGGAGAATGGCTCAACAGCGGCGATCTCGCCTATATCGCCGGCGGCGACGTGTTCATCACCGGCCGCTCCAAGGACATCATCATCCGCGCCGGCCGCCACATCTACCCGGAAGAAATCGAGACGGCCGTCGGCGACGTCGACGGCGTCCGCAAGGGCTGCGTCGCGGTCTTCGGAACCCAGGATCGACG
>JASHRZ010000586.1 GCA_030037055.1 Alphaproteobacteria bacterium | reverse complement strand
ATTAGGCCGCCGAGGTCGTTCAATATACCACCGGAATGAGAGCCCGGGCGTGCGAAAGTTCACAGGGGCCCTTCACCTTGCGCGAGGCTAGATCGCCGGCCCTCGGGCTCTTGAGCCTGCGAGCCCGGTTTGGGTCATCAGCGGCGGTCCGCGCTCGTTCAGATCTGGTCCGCTTAGGTCACGACTTCAGACGTTCTGCACTGAGGCGAACAAGGCAGCCTATGACCCTCCGGCGGATCGAGTTCCGGCTCGGCGGTCGCTGTCGCCGCCGGGCTTGCGACCTTCGCCCTCGGCACCGACACCGGCGGCTCGGGGCGCATTCCCGCCGGCTACAACAATATCGTCGGCGTGAAGCCGACGCTCGGTCGGGTCTCGTCGCGCGGCGTGGTTCCGAATTGCCGCACGCTCGACACCGTATCGGTGTTGGCGCTCACCTGCGCCGATGGCGCGGAGGTGCTGCGCCTGGTCTCGGACTTCGATCCCAACGACCCGTTCAGCCGGGCCCGTCCGCCGGGTGGCGCGCGCAAGCGGCTCACGGGGTGGGGCCTGAAGGGGCTGGCGATCGGTGTGGCCAGGGCAAAGGACCGCGAGTTCTTTGGCGACCAGGCGGCGGAACGACTTTTCGAATCGGCGATCGCCAGAGTGGGCGCGCTAGGTGGGACGCTCGTCGAGATCGACTTCGCGGACTTCCTCGAGGCCGGGCGCATGATGTTCGACGGGCCGTGGGTCGCCGAGCGGGTCGCTGCACTCGCCGGTTTTCTGCCTGTCCATCGCGACGACCTGTTGCCGGTAACGCGCGGCATCTTCGAAATAGCGAACCGCTGGTCAGCCGCGGATGCGTTCCAGCACCTCTATCGCCTGCGGAGCCTGAAGCGCAAAATCGAAGCGACTGTCTGGTCCGCCTCAACCGGGCCGTCGCAATCGGTCAGAGCGGATGCCGCGCGTCGTTCACGGCCGCCTCGTAACGCGCAGAGCGCCTTTCATTCCTCGCTTCGCCAAATGGCGCGCTAATCGTTTTTGTCGCTCGGACGGAAATAGGCCCACACCTGCCCGGACCGGGCCGCCTCCGCCGCGTTGACGAAGACGATTGAGTGCTGCCTGGCGCTATATCGCTCGAACCAGGATTGCGCGTCGCATACGCCTTTGCGCGGGCCGCCATATCCGCACCAATGCGCGGGCTTGCCGTTGGGATATAGCTTCGGTTCGGCCGGGTTGGCCGCGGCGATTGCTTTAGCGTTGCCGCCCAGCGAGCCGCACACCGTGGCCACCACCGTCTTTTCCGGCGGGATGCACGAGAGCGTGATTCTCTTTTTCGTCCGGTTCACCACGGTCTGGCTAGCGCCGCTCGTCCCGGTGCTCACGTCGGGCATGAAGACGGCTTTCTTCCGCCCGCGAATTTCCTCGCTGGTCCACGGCCCGACTTGCTCGACGTCACCGTAGGTTGGAAACAACTTTTTTGACGCCGTCGTCGCTGAGGCAGTTGCCCACGAACTTCGGTTGGGCATTCGCCGCGCCGGGTGCGCCGTACCAAGCCGCAAGCGCGAGCGCCAGCAAGACCGCCTTCCACATGATTCCCTCCAATCCGCCTCGCGCGGACAAAAACATGTTGAGCTTGTTCGGTGCGGCAAGCAAGCTGCCTCGTCGCAAAAACGCCCAATGAAACCGTCGGAGGAGAGTCGTAGATCATCTGAGATCAATTGGCCTCCATTTGACCGCGGCATGAAACATCGCCGCCCGCACGCGCGCAACGGCATAGAGCTCACCGAATAGCCGCAGCGTCTCTTTGCTGTCGCCTTGGATCACCACAACGGCGGCGAATTGCTCGCCGTGCTTGGCCAACAAATACTCCTGCATCCGGCTGGCGATGTCGTCGACTTCCGCCGGTTCGAGCGCGCCGCCAAGAACGCGCACGGCATGGATGACCTTGCGTGGTCCGTCCGTCACCGTTGCATGGACCAACTTCGGCGCCATCAGAGCGTCATTCGATCGGCTGATCGGCGCCTCCCGCGATCAGCCGATCACTGGAAAAGCTTCAGCGCGTTGGCGAGCGTCTGGATCACGCCCCAGGCGAGCGGAATGCCGACAAAGCCCCAGGCGAGTGCCAGCTTGAGGATGTTGTTGTGCACCGGCGCAGGCGCTTCGCGTGCCATCGCTTCCTCCTTCACGCCGCTTCCTCGGCGGCGTCCAGCTTCATGTGATGCTTTTCGTGCACCGCGCTGATGAAGTAGTTGCAGATGAAGCCGATCACCAGCAGCACCGCCATCACATACATGGTGATGTTCTAGGCCTGGGCCTTGGCGACGCCATGGGCGACGTTATAGGCGCGGATGTAGTTGACCAGCACCGGGCCGAAGATGCCGGCCATCGACCAGGCCGTCAGCAGCAGCCCGTGGATGGCGCCGACATAGCGCGTGCCGAACATGTCCTTGAGGTAGGCCGGCACGGTGGCGAAGCCGCCGCCGTACATGCTGATGATGATGAGGAAGCAGATCACGAAGCCTTCGACGCTGCCGATCCTACCCATGTAGGGTACGGTGCAATACAGCACGAAGCCAAGCACCATGAACACGAAATAGGTGTTCTTGCGGCCGATGTAGTCGGAGACCGTCGCCCAGCAGAACCGGCCACCCATGTTGAACAGGCTCATCAGGCCGACGAAGCCCGCCGCAGCCACCACCGTCACCTTGCCCGGGAACATCTCCTGGCTCATGGCCGAGGCCTGGCCGAGCACGCCGATGCCGGCGGTGACGTTGAGGCAGAGCACCCACCAGATCAACCAGAATTGCGGCGTCTTCAGCGTGTCGTAGACGAAGACGTCGCTGGTAGTGATCAGTTTCGTCGCTTGCACCGGCGGAACATAGCCGGCCGGCTTCCAGCCCGGCGCCGGCACGCGCACGATCACGGCCCCGACGGTCATGAAGCAG
>JASHRZ010000071.1 GCA_030037055.1 Alphaproteobacteria bacterium | reverse complement strand
TCGACGGACTGCGGGCGTGTCTTGGCCACGGCGGCTTCGCCCTTGGCCAAGGGCGGAATGCGCACCACCTGGCCGGGCTGCACCCGATGGGCAGCCTTGACCCGGCCGCCGTCGACGCGGACCTGGCCGGTGCGCAGCAGCTTCTCCAGCCTGCCATGGCCGAGGCCGGGAAAATGCCGCCGGAACCAGCGGTCGAGTCGAAGCTCGCCGTCATCGGGGGCGACGGTGATGGTCTGGACGGCGCTCATGCCGGCGGGGGGCCTCGAGAGTGGGTGGCGGCGCGCATCCTAGCCGCCACCAGCGGCACTTGCTACCCCCGCCGCGGGATCAATGACTTAGCGCCAATGGCCCGCGACCCACACCCAGGCGCCGCCACGCCAGGCCCAGGCGCCCGGAACCCAGACCGCACGGGGATGCGGATGGACGTAATGGCCGGGTCTCCAGACCCAGCGATAACCGTCCCAATGCCAGCCGCCGGGCTGCCACACCCACCCGCCCGGCGGGGGAGCGGGAGCGACTTCGACCTGCGGCGGCGGGATCGTCGGTGCCGCAGGGGCGCCCGGAGGCGCCGCCTCCGGAGGTGGGGGCGGGACGGCGCCGGGAGGTGGCGCCGGCGGCGGCGGGGCCTGGGCAAGGGCCGTGGCGATGCCGGCGACGAGGGTCACAAGTAGGGCGCCGAGGCGCAAGGAAAGGCTGCGGCGGGTCATTGGAATGCTCTCCAAGGGCTTCGAAACGCTGAAGTTTATAGGCGGGCGCCGCCGGCGCAATCCCCGCTTCGGCGCTCGCCCTTCCGCTGCAAAGAAGCGGCGCAGTTTAGGTAAAATCGCGCTGAATTCCGTCAACCGGGAAGGAAACCTCGATGAGGAGCGCCAATGGCCAGGAACGGCACGGCAAGGTGGTGCTGGTGACCGGTGCCTCCTCGGGCATCGGCCAGGCGATCGCTGCGACGCTCGCGGCGCAAGGCCGGCGGGTCTTCGGCGCAAGCCGCAGCCGCGCGCCGGTCGCGGCCCCGGGGGTCGAGATGATCGCGCTCGATGTCGATGACGACGCCTCGGTGGAGCGTGCCATCGCCACGGTGCTCGCCCGCGCCGACCGCATCGACGCCGTCGTCAACAACGCCGGCTGGGCGATCATGGGCGCGGTCGAGGACACCGCGATCGCCGAGGCCAAGGCGCAGATGGAGACGAATTTCTTCGGCGTGCTGCGGGTCTGCCGCGCCGTGCTGCCGGCGATGCGGCGCCAGGGCGGCGGCGCCATCGTCAACATCAGCTCGCTCTCGGGCCTTTTCGGCGCGCCCTTCAGCGGCCTCTACAGCGCCAGCAAATTCGCCGTCGAGGGCATGAGCGAGGCGCTCCGCTTCGAGACGAGGAAGCTCGGCATCCGCGTCGTGCTGATCGAGCCCGGCGACCACATGAGCGCACTCGCTGCGCGCCGGCGCATCGTCGCCGCGGCGGCGACCAACCCCGCCTATCGCGACGCTTTCGCGCGCTTCAAGGCGGCGCAGGAGAAGGACGAGGCCAAGGCGCCGCCGCCCGAGCGCGTGGCGCAACTGGTGGCGAAGGTGCTGAGCCTGTCCTCGCCCGCGCCACGCTATACGGTGGGAATGCTGGGCCAGCGCATCGTCGCGCCGCTAAAGCGGTTTCTGCCGGGACGATGGTTCGAGTGGGTGGTGGGGACGGCGATGGGTGTGTGATCATCGGCTATATTTAGATATGTATTCCAGCCGGCGGGGTGCCAAATGAAATGTCCGAGATGCCGTCAAATGGGGTTGATGACCTGCGCCTGTGGCGCCGTAGTCCTTGCTCCATTTCACCATGTCGATTTCCACCCGCCCACGCCGTCAGCCAGATCGTGGCTGCCGCCTCGGGCGCCGCCGTCGTCTCCGGGGCTGCGACGTTTTCCGTCCATGATAAACTGACAGGCGAGCCGAGGATCGGCAAAACCGGGTCGCCGCGTGGGATGAACACGGCGACCCGCCGGCGGTAAATTCCGATATAATTAGAACGTTGTACCGTCTGCTATCCTGACCGCAGCCCCGCCACGCAGACGGGGGTCGACCAGACGCCTCGCCTGATTAGGCCAACCGCGTGTGGAGACCACGACATGACCGAAATCGATCGGCAACAGATGCGCTACCAATTTGAGAAGCGCGCGGGTCGTCTTCGGTCGGCGCTCGCCTCATATTAATCACCATCTACGCCCTCATCGCCTGCGCCGTGGCCGTATTTCTCCATGCGCCTCAAATCACCACCTATGATTTCGGGGCAAGCCTGGATGAAAAACTAGCTACAAATTCCGCAGAGATGGCGCAAATTCAATCCCGCTTGAATGACGTATCGCAGGCCATTGGCACCAATGCGAATGGATACAAGCGTCAACTTAGAGAGTTCATCCGCGGTTGATCACAGCAGTGCAGAATGGTGCCGAGCGCGCCCGAGCGGTCTTACCTGTTCGGGTACAATACGTAGACCCTCCGATCGAGTGAGCAAGTGGCTCATGACATCGCTAAGATCATCAACAAGGCTCAGGCGGAGGGTTTCAATGTCGTGCAAATAAATTTCATCCTTGAGAATCACGGCACCTTTTTGGTCACGCCGGATCAGGACCGCTGGGCTGATCTGGAAAAATCGCTCAAGGCACCCTCATTCAAAACCTTTCTACCATTTCCGCGGCGCAAGAGCTTGTGGCAGAGCAAGACCATCTCCAAGATCAACGTGAGTTTAGGTACTGGGTCGTTTACGAGATACAGACTGAGCGCGTAAAACAAGCCGTGCAAGGGGGCGCGACGAGATCGGAAGGCAGCGACACAAGCTCATGGCCCAGGCTCGTCCAAACCAACGTCACGAAGTTCGGCACGCTCTTGATGATTCGGCTTCCCGGTCGGATCAATTGTACAAGTATAACGTTCGCCTGTCGGCCTACTATCTCGCTCGGAGTCTCGCGCTCCAGCTTAGACGAACGGAATTGCAGGATATCGGATTTCCCGAGCTAGTGGCTTCGCTGGCGCCTCAAGTGGATTTTGGCAAATCGCCACCGACCTCGGTAGAGCAGCTGGTACAAAACGAGCGGCGACTACAAACGGCCGACATGTCGCGTTTGGCTTAAATGATCGTCAGCTATTCGCCTCGGATGGGGCGCTGCAAAAGATGGCGATAAGGCGCTCAGCGTAAGCTCCACGACGCACGGTGCGTTCATGGTGCGCTCTCGCCTAAACGTTATTCTCTATCGCCATTGGAGGGTGCGCGATAAGTAGTAATGGCGGCTAAAAGGGCAGGCCGCTGATGAGTGGCGGCTGCCACCGGTCTATTCCGCCTTCTTCCGTCTCAGCTTCTCCCAATACTCCAGCCGCTTCCGGATCTCGCGCTCGAAGCCGCGGTCGATCGGGTGGTAGAGGCTCTGGCGCGGCAACTCGTCGGGAAAATAATTGAGGCCGGAAAAGCCCTCCTCGGTGTCGGGGTCGTAGACATAGCCCTCGCCATAGCCCAGCTCGCGCATCAGCCTCGTCGGCGCGTTGACGCTGTGCATCGGCGGCATCAGCGAGCCGCTCTCCTTGGCGGCGCGCGTCGCTGCGCCGAAGGCCATATAGGCGGCCACCGATTTCGGCGCGGTGGCGAGATAGATTACGGCTTGCGCGATGGCGAGCTCGCCTTCGGGTGAGCCCAGGCGCTCATAGGCCTGCCAGGCGGCAAGCGCCTGGACGAGACCCTGCGGATCGGCAAGGCCGATATCCTCCACCGCCATGCGCACGACGCGCCGCGCGATGTATTCGGGATGCTCGCCGCCGGCCAGCATGCGCGCGAGCCAATAGAGCGCCGCGTCGACATCGGAGCCGCGCACCGATTTGTGCAGCGCGCTGATCAGGTTGTAATGCCCCTCCTGCGCTTTGTCGTAAAGCGGCGCGCGTTTCTGCACGGCGACGGCGAGAGCGGCGGTGTCGAGCAAGGCGCCCTCCGGCAGCAGCGCCAGCTCCTCGGCGAGATTGAGCAGGAAGCGCCCGTCGCCGTCGGCCATCGCCTTCAGCGCCTGGCGCGCGGCGTCGTCGAGCGGCAGCCGACGCTTCAGCGCTTTCTCCGCGCGCGCCAGCAAGATGTCGAGCGCGGCGTCGTCGAGGCGGTGCAGAACGAAGACCTGGCAGCGCGACAGCAGCGCGCCGTTCAGCTCGAAGGACGGGTTCTCGGTGGTGGCGCCGACCAGCACGACGACGCCGGTCTCGACATAAGGGAGGAAGCCGTCCTGCTGCGCGCGGTTGAAACGGTGGATCTCGTCGACGAAGAGCAGCGTCCCCTGGCCGCCGACACGGCGCTTCTGGGCGGCGTCGAAGACCTTGCGCAGATCGGCGACGCCGGAGAACACGGCCGACAGCGGCTCGAAATGCATCGAGGTCGCCTCGGCGAGCAGCCGCGCGATGGTGGTCTTGCCGCAGCCCGGCGGGCCCCACAGGATCATCGAGGCGAGATGGTGCTGCGCCACCATGCGGCCGATAGCGCCTTGCGGCCCCAGCAGATGATCCTGACCCACGACGTCCGACAGTTTGCGCGGCCTGAGCTTGTCGGCGAGCGGGCGCGGCGCCTGGTCCTCGAAGAGACTCATGTCATCCGCGCATCGGCGGCGTGGTCAGCAGCTTGTCGCCGCGTCTCACCGTCACCACCCAGGGCGGCCCTTCGGCGTCCAGCAGCCGCTGCAGCTGGGCCACGCTCTCGACCGGATGATTGTTGAGCTTGACGACGATGTCGCCGGGCTCGATGCCGAGCTGCTCGGCGATGCCGCCTTCGGCGAGGGTTGTGACGATGACGCCGCGCTGAGCGGTGTCGATGCCAAGCTCGTCGGCGAAGGCCGGGTTGAGGTTGGCGACGGTGGCGCCCGAGAGCGGCTGGCGGCCGGAGAGTCGGGTGGAATCGCGCGCCGGCTGGTCCGGCGGCGGCACCAGGGTCACGACGACGTCATGGCGCTCGCCGGCGCGCCACAGCGTGAGCCGCGCCTGCGCGTCGATGGCGGCGATGGCGATGCGGAAGCGCAACCCGTCTGGATCGTCGATCGGATGGCCGTCGACGGCGAGCACGACGTCGCCCGCCTGGAGCCCCGCCTGCGCCGCCGGGCCGCCCGGAACCACCGTGTTGATCAGCACGCCTTCGGGCCGCGGCAGGCTCAGGTTCTGCGCGATTTCGGCGCTGACGCCCTGGCCCGAGGCGCCGAGCCAGGGCCGCGTGATCTTGCGGCCGCTCACCGCCGCCTGCAGAACGCCGCGCACCAGGCTCGCCGGGATGGCGAAGCCGATGCCGATCGAACCGCCGGATTGCGAGAAGATCGCCGCGTTGATGCCGACGAGCCTGCCGTCGAGATCGACCAGCGCGCCGCCGGAATTGCCGGGGTTGATCGCCGCGTCGGTCTGGATGAAGGAGCGGAAATCATTGGCACCGATGGTGCGGGCGAGGCCCGAGACGATGCCGCTGGTGACCGTCTGGCCGACGCCGAAGGGGTTGCCGACGGCGAGCACGAGATCGCCGACCTCGAGGGCGTCGCTGTCGCCGAGCTCGAGCGCCGGCAGCGTCTCGCCACGGGCGTCGATCTTGAGCACGGCGAGATCGGCATGCTCGTCGGACAGCAGGATCTTCGCCTCGAACTCGCGGCGGTCGGGGAGCACCACCAGCACCTCCTGCGCGTCCTTGATGACGTGATGGTTGGTGACGATAAAGCCGGCCTTGTCGAGGATCACGCCCGAGCCCAGCGAGTTCTCGACGCGCTCGCGCGGCACGCCCAGGGGAAGGCGGTTGCCGAAGAAGCGGCGGAAGAGCGGGTCGTTGAACAGCGCGGCCGGTCCCTCCGTCGTGTGCACGACGCGGCGCGAGAAGACGTTGACGACGGCCGGCGCCACTTTCTTCACCACCGGCGCGAAGGAGAGATGGATGAGCTCGCGGCTCGGCGGCACGGCGGGCCCTTGCGCCGCCGCCGCAAGGCCGGCGACGAGCAGGGCGCAGGCGCCGAGCAGCAGGCATTTCATGGCCCGCATTTTAGGAGGCGCCAGGCGACGGCGCCAGCAGCCACAAGGCGCCGGAGCGCGAGGCGTCAGCCGGTAAGCCAGCGCCGGAAGCTGGCGACGGCGCTCATCTCTTGCATGCGCGAGATCTGACAGAGCACATGATCGGATTTGCGCTCGTCGCCGCCGACCGGCAGCATCAGCAGGCGATAGCGCGCGCCGCCAGAGGAAATCGCGAAGCGCTGCTCCGCCTCCGTCGGCTCGCCGCGCCGGGCCGAGCCGCGGCTGCGCGCCACGATCCAGTCGATGACCGTGGCGGTGTACTCGATCTCGCCGTTGTTCCGGCCGAGCGGCGTGATGCGCGGCAGCTCGGATGACTCGACCGCGACCAGCACCGTGTTGGGCCAGGTGGCCGCGACACGCGCGTGGTCGATATCGTCCAGCGCGGGGAAAGCGCGCGCACCGCGCAAGCCGTCCCAATAATCGAGAATGTCCTCCGCGCCTTCCGCCTCGGGCGGTTCCAGCGGCGGCGCGGGCGGCGGGGACGGCGTCTCGTCGAGCGCCCGCTCCGGCAGCAGCAGCGGCTGCGGCGCTTCCTCGGCGGGCTCGGGCTCGACCGGCGCGGGCTCCGGGAGCGGCATCTCCGGCAGCACCAGTTCCGGCAGCAGCGCCATCGCATCGGGCTCCTCGGCCGGCTCCTGCTGTGCCGCAGCCTCCGGTTCCAACACCTCCTCCGGCCGCTCTGGCTCGACCGGAGCGCGGGCGCGCTCCGGCGCCGACATCTCCTGCGCCAGCATCTTCTTCAGCAGCGCGAATACATCGGCTTCTTCAACCGGCGCGCGCTCCGCCGCAGCCTGCGGCTGCGGCACCTCCTCCGGCGGCTCGGGTGCCACTGTCGGGAGGGCGGGCCCCGGCACGGGCATCTCCGGCACCGGCATCGCCGGCAGCAGCGCCATCGCATCGGCTTCCTCGGCCGGCTCGCGCTCCGCCGCCGGCTCTGGCTGCCGCGCCTCCTCCG
>JASHRZ010000585.1 GCA_030037055.1 Alphaproteobacteria bacterium | reverse complement strand
CGAATCCTGCGCGGCACGCCGGCAGCCGATCTTCCGGTTCAAGCGCCGACCACCTTGTATTTGGCTATCAATGTGAAGACGGCTAGAGCGCTCCGCCTGGAAACACCGCCTACCCTGCTTGCTCGCGCCGATGAGTTGATCGAGTGAATTTCACAGGCGGAGCGATCGAGTACATTCACATGTCGGCTAGTGGCACTGACCGGTCCTACGCCTCGACATCAAAACAGGGCTGCTCTTTGCCGCTAAGCTGACCGCGGGCCAATGTCGTCGGGACTGCCGCTCATGACCCCGAGCAGACCTCGGACCGTGAGCTCCGCTGCTAAGTCCGGCCAGGCTGTGACCGGCCGCTTCCGACCAGTGAGCAATCAGGAAATTCGCGATCTGAACATTGAGTTGCCGCGCAGGTCCCGCAGGTTTACGATTTCGTTCGGTCTGGGGAAGGGAGCCTGCGGATATACCGAAGGGAATTCCGTTGGCACGAGAGCAGCGCAAACTGGCGGCGATCATGGCGGCGGACGTGGTTGGTTACGCCCGGCTCATGGGCCGCGACGAGGCCGGCACGCTGCTACGCCTGAAGAAATGGCGCAGTGACTGCCTCGAACCGTCCTTGGCCAGGAATGGCGGACGGGTTGTCAAGCTGACCGGCGACGGCGTCTTGGCCGAGTTCGGGAGTGCAGTCGATGCCCTGCGCGCGGCGGTCGAATTCCAGCAGGCAGTTGCCGAGTTGAACGCAGACCAGCCCGATTCAGAGCGCATGGTATTTCGCGTCGGTCTTCATCTGGGCGATGTCATCGTCGAGGGCAACGACCTCTACGGCGACGGCATGAACGTCGCAGCCCGATTGGAGCCTGAGGCGCTGCCCGGCGGCATCGTGATCTCCCGCGCCGTACGGGATGCGGTGGCCGGAAAGCTCAAAGCGACACTGCGCGACCTGGGCGAGCTTTCTCTCAAGAACATTGAACAACCGGTGCAGGCGTTCCAGGTCGAATGGGACGCAGCGGACTGGCCGCTGCGTGACGGGTCAAGCGCCCAAGGCCCAGGCCCCTTCCCGTCATTGCCGGACAAGCCGTCGATCGCCGTCCTCGCTTTCGACAACATGTCGGGCGATCCGACTCAGGAATATTTCTCGGACGGGATCGCCGAGGACATCATCACGAGCCTGTCGAAGAACCGGGGGATCTTCGTCATCGCTCGCAACTCGAGCTATACCTACAAGGGTCAGCCCACCGATGTGAGCCGGATTGGCCGCGAACTTGGCGTACGGTATGTCCTCGAGGGCAGCGTTCGGCGGGCGGGCGAGCGCGTTCGCATCACCGCCCAGCTGATCGAGGCGGAGGGTCGCACGCATATATGGGCCGAGCGGTACGATCGAAACCTGACCGACCTTTTCGCCGTACAAGACGACATAACCCGGAGGATCGTCGCTGCCGTTGCGCCCGAGGTCGAGAAGGCGGAGATGCAGCGCGTGCGCCGCGCGAGTCCACAGACGCTCAGAGCTTGGGAGTGCGCGATGCGCGCGCAATGGCATCTCGCGCGCATGACCCGCGAAGACATCGCTGAAGCTCTGAAGCTCGCGGCGCAGGCCACGGCCTTGGATCCCGGCACGACGCGCGGTTTGAGCATCGAGGCAATCGCGCATCTCTACGCCATAGCCGAAGGTTGGGCGCCGTCGTTGCCGCAGGCGGTCATGGCGGCATATCAGTCGGCGTCGAAGGCGGTGGCGGTGGATCCCGAGGATGCAGCAGCGCATGCGGCATTGGCGGCGTGCGAAGGGTTTATCGGGCGGCCCGCCGACGCGATCGCCCGGTCGCAGCTCGCCATCGATCTCAACCCGAACTTCACCTGGGCGCACGGCAATCTGGGCTTGGCGCTGACCTTCTCGGGCCGCGGCGACGAGGCGGTGGCACCCTTCAACGAGGCTTTGCGGCTCAGCCCGCGCGACCCGTTCAACTTCGCCTGGCACTACCTCCTTGCCTTCGCGCTGTTCGTCGCCGGCCGATACGAGGAGGCGCTGCAGGCGGCAGAGAAATCGCTGCGGGAGAATGCCAGTGTGCCGGGAGCCTACCGCGTGCGCGCCGCATCCTTGAGCGAACTGGGTCGCATCGACGAAGCCAGGTCGGCGCTGGCTGATTTCCTTCGCCTTGCCCCCGACGCGACCGTCGGGTCGACAAGGGCGCAGGTGCCCTTGAAAAGGCCCGGCGATCTCGACCGCTATGTCGCAGCCCTCAAGCGCGCTGGATTGCGCGACAGCTAAGCGAGCCGGGATTCTGCGGAGATCACGATTCTATAGTCACCGACGCGAAGCGCGCCGCACGGCGAGAGTCCGGTCATGAACCAAACCGGACTCGCAACTTAAGAGCCTAAGGGTCGCCCACCGACCTTGCCGGTCGCGATTATCTCTGTGAACTTTCTCACACTCTGCCATGCCGCAGGGTGGTAGGATAGTGTGTCGGCGAAAAGGGCACGGCGTAGCGATGGCTGCGCGGGGGTCCACATGAGGCGACGAGAATTTACGGCTGGTCTGGCGTTGCTCGCGACATTCGGGAGCGCCCAGGCGCAGCAGCCGATGCCGACTGTGGGCGTTGTAACCGGCAGTCCAAGTCGGAGCGAGTCCGTTATCGCCGACTGGTTTCTCGGCGATATGAGGAAACTCGGGTGGGAAGACGGCGGCAACTATCACGTGCTCTTTCTGTGGACCGAAGGACGCCTCGACCGAGTTCCGGCACTGATCGGCGAACTCGTTGCCCGGCGGGTCAACGTGATCGTCACCTTTGGCGATCCCAGTATTCGAGCGGCGCAGCACACGACCAGCACCATCCCTGTGGTCGGAGCGAGCACCGATCTGGTCAAGAGTGGGCTCGCGGCGACCATGGCCCGGCCCGGTAGCAACATCACGGGCGTGAGTATAATTTCGAGTGAGCTTAACGTAAAACGGCTCGAATTGCTCCACGAAGCGGTTCCTGCTGCCAAGCGGATCGGACTGCTTGTCCAACCCAACGAAGTTTACGAGAGGGCTCAACTTGATATGGCGGCGCGCGAGCTCGGGCTGGAGCTTGTCGAAGCCACCGTTCGAAACCCAGAGGATTTACCCAATGCCCTCGACAAGCTCGGAGCCGACAAAGTTGATGCGGTCAATGTGTTGGGGGACTCTCCCATCTTCGGTAACGCTCGCTTTCGAGGGTTGATCGTCGAGCGGCTGAACCGGATGCGTCTTCCCGTGATATATGAGTTGCCCGACCTGTTCTGCAACGAGGGCGCGCTGCTTTGCTACGGACCTCGCCTTCAGCTCGTCACTCAGATTCTCGCTAGCCTTGTCGCGAAGATTCTGCGAGGCGCGCGTCCCGAAGACCTGCCCGTCGAGCAGCCCAATAAATTCGATCTCGTCGTGAATTTGAAAATCGCGAAGGCCCTTGGCATCGAGATACCCGGATCGCTCCTCGCCCGTGCCGACGAGGTGATCGAGTAGCAAGCCGATGTCAGCTGTTGGCACCGAGCTGCCGGACACCACCGGTGCTTTGAAGGTCTGCTGCAGCGCGACTAGCCGACCCACCG
>JASHRZ010000584.1 GCA_030037055.1 Alphaproteobacteria bacterium | reverse complement strand
CCTTAGCAGCGGCAGCAGCTCCAGCGCCTCGCGCCAGCCGCCGGGCGGCTCGGGCTGGCGCAGGAAGGCCAGAGTCTCGCCGATCTCGCGCAGCTGCCCCGGCTCGCGATCCATGCCCCAGGCGACGCGCTCGACCGTGCCGAAGAGATTGGTCAGCACCGGCATGGCGTAGCGCCCGCCATCGGGCTTCCGGACATTCTCGAACAACGCCGCCGGGCCTTGCTCCGCCAGTAGCCGTGTGTGGATCTCGGTGATCTCCAGCACCGGCGAAACCGACGTGCTGACGCGCACCAGCCGGCGCTCCGCCTCCAGGCGGGCGATGAAGTCGCGCAGCGAGGCGTAGGGCATGGGAACCTTGTCTTAACGCCGGCCGTGGCACTATAGGTCGGCACGGCGCACCGAGCCACTCTCGCCCGCCCGTGGCGGTCGCGGGATCGGGATGTGGAACGCTATTGGGTGATCGTTTCGGGCGGCCGGCGGCGGCGCGCGCGAGGAGCGTCACGGGCCGTTTTCGAGCTATAGCGATGCCTATGCCGTCTGGCAGGCGCGCGCCCGCGCCACCATCGACGACGCGCTCATCCGCTTTCGCATCGTCGAAGAAAGTGGCGACCTCCTCGGCATTTTAATTTCCCTTGCCCGGAAAGGAGGACACGGCCGAGGTGATGGGGCTTCCTCGGCGTTGCCACCTGGCCTCTTCAGACCCCCACCATCCTCCACACCACGCTTTCGCGCATCGGCCGGTCCTCGAGATCGAGCGGCGTCGGCACGCGATAGCGTGCGAGCTCTTCCAGACCTTCCCGCGGCAGATAGGCGCGGCCGGGATCGCCCAGGAGCACCAGCACGCCAGTGCCGGCAAGCCTGCGCAGCCAGTGCGTCAGCCGCTCCGCGAGCGGTCGCTCGTAGCACATGTCGCCCGCCAGCACGACCTGCCAGGGCACGGGAAAGCGGTCGATTACATCGGCGCTCTCGACCGCCACATCGAGCCTGTTGAGCGCGGCGTTGAGGCCGATCGCCGCCGTCGCAAAGGGATCGATCTCCGCCGCAACCGCCTCGGTCGCGCCCGCGCGCGCCGCCGCCAGCGCCAGCAGCCCCGCGCCCGCGCCGAAATCGAGCACGCTCTTGCCGCGCACCAGCGCGGGATGGTCGAGCACGTGCCGCGCCAGCGCCTGGCCGCCCGCCCAGGCGAAGGCCCAGTAGGGCGGCGGCAGCTGCTCGCGCGCGAGCAGCGCCTCCGTCGCCTGCCACAGCGGCGTGATCTCGCCGGCGAGATGAAGCCGGATCTCCGGCACCAGCGGCGGCGCCTCGATGGCGGTGTTGGCGCGGATGAAGGAGGCGGCATTAGCCGACATGGGCCGCGACGATGCCAATGAGCAGAATCCAGCCCGCCCAGCGGTTGGAGCGGAATTTGGCGAGACAGTCGGCGGCATCCTCGGTGTCGACCTTGGCCGCCTGCCAACAGAGCTGCGCCAGCACCAGCACGAGCCCGGCATAGAACGGCCAGCGCATTGCCGCCATCGCCCCCGCGGCCGCCCAAAACGCTGCTGCGGCGACATAGAAAACAAAAAGCCAGGGCCGCGTGTGCGCGCCCAGCGCCAGCGCCGAGGATTTGACGCCGATCAGCACATCGTCCTCCTTGTCCTGATGCGCATAGATCGTGTCATAGCCCAGCGTCCAGGCGATGCCGCCGAGATAAAGCAGGAAGGCCGGGCCGTCGAGTCGTCCGGTCGCCGCCGCCCAGCCCATCAGCGCGCCCCAGTTGAAGTTGAGGCCCAAAAAGAATTGCGGCCAGTAGGTCACGCGCTTCATCAGCGGGTATGTCGCCACCAGCAGCAGCACCAGCAGGCCCAGCAGGACGGCGAGCGAGCCGAGACAGGCCAGCACGGCGGCGCCGAGCGCCAGCAGCAGCAGCATGAACAGCGCCGCCTGGACCGGCGAGACTGAACCGCTCGGCAGCGGCCGTGTGCGCGTGCGCGCCACGCGCGCGTCGAAATCGCGGTCGATGATGTCGTTGAGCGTGCAGCCGGCGCCCCGCATCGCCACGGCGCCGATGCCGAACAGCGCCATCAAGCGCCAATCGGGCCAGCCGGGCGCCGCCAGCGCTATCGCCCACCAGCCCGGGAACAGCAGCAGCCAGGTGCCGATCGGCCTGTCGAGCCGGGCGAGCCGGATGTAAGGCACCAGCCCCGCCGGCGCGAAGCGGTCGGCCCAATCGCCCAAGCGAATATCCCGGCGCGAGGCACCAAGCGCCTCGTCGCGCGCCGGCGCCAGCGGTTGCGCTGCAACCGCGAAAGCCCGCACCTTGTGGAGTAGCCGCGCGGCCCAGCTCATCCTGGATCCTTTTCCGCCGGGACCGGGAGAGGGCGCTGCGCTATTTCGGCAGTGATTGCCATGGGCTAGATTCGAACGCGGCGCCATCTTGCCCGCCGCCCGCGCCGCGGCCAAGCCCGCCGATGACCCCGAGGACCCGCCTGTTCGTAACCACCGATCTCGCCGGCGGCCTCGTCATCGG
>JASHRZ010000583.1 GCA_030037055.1 Alphaproteobacteria bacterium | reverse complement strand
CGGGGAATGCGGGTTTAATCCAAACGGCATAATGCCGACTCATCCTTCCGGCACGCCGGCTTTGCGCATGCCATCGACGACGCGCTTACCCTGCGCGCGAACCGTCGGATTGTCGGAACGGGCAGTGCTGCGGAAACGGCGAATCGTAAAGGTTGGATCGAGGGCAAGGCCCGCCTGAACGGCGGACTGCGCCTGGTCGAGCCGGCCGAGATGCGCCAAGGCGGCAGCGAGATAGAAATGCGCGAGAGGAAAATTCCGGTTGCTCTCGATGGCGCGACGCAGCCGCGCGACCGCCTCCTCGTCCGCTCCAAGCGCCAGCTTGCCGAGGCCCGCGATCAACAGCCAGGTATGGGCGTTGGTATCGCGAGGACTGAGGCGGAGCGCCTCTTGGACATGGGTCTCGGTTTCCTCGCCGCGACCGATGAAATACTTGCCGAGGCCAATGTATGCATGAGCCATCGCCAGATTGTGATCCAGCGCCAACGCCCACTCGCATTCGGCAATGCCTTGGACCGCGCGGTTGCTATGGATTTGGACGGCGCCCAATACGAGATGCGCCGCGGCATGGTCGGGAGCCAAGGACAGCGCCTTGGTCAAAGTTGCTTCGGCCGCCGCGAGCCGCGCAGCCGGATCTTCTGTCATGAGCGGGCCACCGCTGAGATTGTCGACGACGGCCGTGCCGACCAGCGCCTCGATATTGCCGGGATCGAGCGCCAAGGCGCATTCGAAATATACGCGCGCTTGCGCCGCATGCTCGGCGGTCACTCCCTTGTTCAACCAAGCTGCGCCTTGGAAATAAAGGTCTATCGAGTCGGGATGCGGGGCCTGTTCCGCACGGTGCGCCTCGGCGGCGATCAACTGTGTCCCCAACTGGCCGGCAAGCCGGGCGACGATTTCGTCCTGCATCTCGAAGAGGTCCGCGGCCGGCTTGTCGAAGCGCTCTGCCCAGAGGTGATGGCCGGTCTCGGCGCCGATGAGCTGAACGTTGACGCGCATGCGGCTGCCGCCGCGCTGAACGCTGCCCTCCAGCACATAGCGGACGTTCAGCTCGTGCCCGATCTTCTTCACGTCAAAGGGCTTCCCCTTGTAGGTGAAGGCGGTGTTGCGCGCGATCACGAAGGAGCCGGAGATGCGCGAGAGATCGGGGGTCAGGCTCTCGGTCACGCCATCGACGAAATACTCCTGCTCCGGATCGCCCCCGATATTGGCGAAAGGCAGCACCACGATGCTGAGGCGCGGCGGGCCCGACTGTGCCGGCGCAGGCTTCGCCGCCGCCGCGTCGCCGGCGTCCAATACCGCCGCGAAGACCCGTACCGGCCGGGCAATGTTCTTCAGCCGCTGCTCGCCGAGATCGACGAAGGCCTCTTTGACCTTGTCGCGCACCTGTTCGTAGGCCGCGCTCGAAAGGCAGATGCCGCCGGGCTCGGCGATGCCCTCCAAGCGCGCGGCGACGTTGACGCCGTCGCCCATCAGGTCGCCGTCACGCTCCTCCACCACGTCGCCCAAATGAATGCCGATGCGGAACTCGATGCGCCGCTCGGGCGGCAGGCCCGCATTGCGCTCGACCATGCCGTTCTGCACCTCGACCGCGCAGCGCACCGCATCCACCACGCTGCGGAACTCGATCAGGATGCCGTCGCCGGTGCGCTTCACCACGCGGCCGTGATGGGCCGTCATCGCCGGATCGAGCAAATCGCCCCGCAGCGCCCGGAGCCGCGCCAGGGTGCGCTCCTCGTCCGCGCCCGCCAGACGCGAATACCCCGCGACGTCCGCCGCCAGAATCGCCGTCAGACCTGCTCCGATCCCACAGTGGGTTCCCCCGGCCGTGGCGCACCGATCATATCACCGCCCGCCTGATAGCGGAATTCCGCGCGGCCGGCTTTCAATCCATCGCCTCCTGTTGGCGCCTTGGCGATCTCCCCCACCCTTCGCCCATGGCCGGCGCTTTGATGAGAAGCAGGCATAGGGCCGACGCTGGCGGCCATGAGTGCAGGCCCTGGCCGCCGGTGCTCACTCGCACGGCCCGACTTTCGCGCTTGCTGCGCAACCGCCGTCGCCGCCTTGGACAAACTCGCTTCGCGAATTTGCCTAGGTTTCCTCCGGCGGGCGGCGGTGGCGGAACATGAGCAGCAGCAGCAGGTCGTAGAGCGCCTTGAGCGCGCCGGCGGCGAGGAGCGGCCAGCCGAAGGAGGAAAGCGCCAGCAGATAGCCTGCGGCGACCGGGCTCGCCGCTGCGGCGAGGCTGCGCGGCACGGAGGTGACGCTCGCCGCGGCGGCGCGCTCGTCGGGCGTCACCACCGCCATGACGTAGGATGTGCGCGTCGGCACGTCCATGTTGGAAAGCGCGCTGCGCAGCAGCAGCAGCGCCAGCGCCAGATAGAGGCTCGGCGCGAAGGGCACCAGGATCAGCAGCAGGTTCGACGGCAGATGCGTGAACACCATGGTGTTGACGAGGCCGATGCGCCCGGCGATGCGCGTGGCGGCGAGATATGAGGCCGCAGCCAACAGGCCGCTCCAGAAGAAAAAGGCGCCGGCGGCGGCGAGAGAGAGGCCGTAATGCTCGAAGAGCCACAGCGCCAGCAGCGACTGCACGATGAAGCCGCCGCCGAAGGCGTCGAGGCTGAAGAGCGCCGCCAAGGTCAGCACGATGCCACGCGAGGGCCCGAGCGGCGGCACCGTCGCCGCGCGGCGCGGCGACGGGCGCTGCGGCAGGCGGCGGTAGAGAAAGTAGCTCGCAAGACCAAGCAGCGCGTAGAGCGCGAACATGCCCTGCACCGCGCGCAGCAGATCCGTCGCCCGCGCCGCCACCAGCAGCTCCGGCAGACCGGCGGCGAGCGAGCCCAGCGCTGCCACCAGCGAGCCTACCAGGCTGTAGGCAGCGAAGACGGCGGTGCGGCTTTTGTCGCTCGCCGCTTCCGCCAGCAGCGACTGCTCGAGCGGCAGGAAAAGGCTCACATCGCCCGAGGACGGGTTGAGCGTGCCGATAAAGCCGATCAGCACCAGCGGCCAAAAGCGCGTCTCCAGCGTGAAGCCAATGCCGGTGCCGATCATCAGCACCGTCGCGCCGAGCAGCAGCAGGCGGGGACCATGGCGATGGGCGCGGAAACCCGCCAGCAGGGTCAGCGCCGCCGATCCCGCCAAGGTCGCCGCGGTGAGGATGCCGACATGGAAGGGATCGAAGCCCAAGAGCTCGAGATAGACTGGCAGCAGCAGGCTGATGAAGCCATCGCCGAAGGCGCGCAAGCCGCGGCCCAGCAGCAGGAGGCGCGCCTCGGGATGGCTGTCGCGCGGCAGCAGGCGCATGCGCCTCAGGCGAGGCGCGCCATCGCCTCGGCGCCGAGGGCGCCGAGGATGACGACGAGCCAGGGCGGCGCGCGCCAGAAGCTCAGCAACAGGAAGGCGAGGATGCCGAGGATGAAGTCCGGCGCGGCGAAGATGGCGCTGGTCCAGACCGGGCGATAGAGCGCGGCCAGCAGCAGCCCCACCACCGCCGCGTTGACGCCGCGCAGCGCCGCCTGCACGCCCGCCTGGCGCCGCAGCTCGCTCCAGAAGGGCAGCACCCCCAATACCAGCAGGAAGGAAGGCAGGAAGATGGCGAGGAGGCAGATGAGCCCGCCCCGCCAGCCATGCGGCGCCGGGCCCATCACCGTGCCGAGATAGGCGGAAAAAGTGAAAAGCGGCCCGGGCACCGCCTGCGCCGCGCCATAGCCGGCGAGAAAGGCGTCATTGCCGACCCAGCCCGGCGGCACCACCGAGGCCTGCAGCAGCGGCAGCACGACATGGCCGCCGCCGAAGACCAGCGCGCCCGAGCGGTAGAAGCTGTCGACGAGCGCCACGGCGTGGCTGCCGCTTCCGGCCGCCGCGAGCGGCAGGCCGAAGAGCAGCAGGAAGAAGAGCGCCAGGAAGGCGACCGACCAGCCGCGTCCGAGCCGCAGCGGCATGGCGGCGGCGGGGGGCGCCGAGACGCCTGCCAGGAATCGCCAGCCGATGAGCGCGCCCAGCGCGATCGCCGCCACTTGTCCCAGCGTCGAAGGGATCGCCAGCGTCAGCGCCGCAGCGGCCACCGCGAGGCTGGCCCGGGCGCGATCCGAGGCGAGCGTCCGCGCCATCTGCCACACCGCCTGCGCCACCACCGCGACGGCGACAATCTTGAGCCCGTGCAGCCAAGGGGCGCCGGCGAGGCCGCCGAGCGCGGCCAGGCCGTAGCCGAAGAGGATGAGCGCCAGCGCGGAGGGCAGGGTGAAGCCGAGCCAGGCGCAGAGAGCGCCGGGAAGCCCGGCCCGCAGCAGCCCCAGCGAGAGCCCCACCTGGCTGCTCGCCGGCCCCGGCAGGAACTGGCAAAGCGCCACGATATCGGCATAGGCGGCCTCGTCGAGCCAGCGGCGCCGGTCCACGAACTCGGCGCGGAAATATCCGAGATGCGCCACGGGACCGCCGAAGGAGCTGCAGCCGAGCTTCAGGAACGCGCCCAGCACTTCGAGCGCCGATCCTCCGCTCGCCGGCCTCTCGCCTTCAGGCACGCTTCCTCCCCTTGCCGGCCTGGGCAATAGCGCATGGGGATGCACCGCGGAGGAGGACACGGAGACTTGGTTTTGGGCGCGAAGCGTGCCGTTGCTCGCTTCTCCGTGCTCTCCCTGCCTGCCCGGTGACCCTTTCCGCCAGAGCTTGGCGGCCTATCCGATTGCCCGACCTCGCTGGCGGCACCTTAGCGAGCCGCGGGACGATCGGGCAAAGGTGGTGTCCCTCAAGGCGCAGGGTTATGGCATAAGAGTTTCACCAGGGAGTCACGGAGGACACGGAGAAGAATATTTGGGCGCGCAAAGCCGCCATTCTTTGCTTCTCCGTGATCTCGTTGATTCGCCTCGCGGCTCAACCTCCGTGGTCAATCTCTTCGACTGGCAGCGCGACCGCATTTGCGACAGGCCTGCCCTCAAGGGGGCTGCGCTTCCGACTGCGCGATGGCGCTCGCGAAGCAAGAACCTTGACGGACAAAGGTCTCTGTGGTACAGAGTGCTCTAAATTGTGTGGGCGAGCGCAGGAGGAGCGCATGAGCAGCGCAGGACAAGGCGACGCCAGCCAAGAGCCGGTCGTCCGGCTGCGGGAGGTGAGCAAGACCTATCGCACCGGAACCGTCGAGGTCGCGGCGCTGAAGGGCATCAGCCTCGACATCCCGCGCCATCGGTTCTCGATGGTGATCGGCCCGTCCGGCAGCGGCA
>JASHRZ010000582.1 GCA_030037055.1 Alphaproteobacteria bacterium | reverse complement strand
ACGGTGCCGAGCTCGGCGCCGCGCTCGACGACGAAGTCGTTGCCGTTATCCATCACCAGCGGCCGGCAGGTGGCGACGACATCGTCGATGAAGCCACTGAGGTCGAAGGGCTGGGCGGCGAGCTCCATCTTGCCGGCCTCGATCTTGGAGAGATCGAGCACGTCGGTGACCAGCGACAGCAGGTGCTTGCCGGCGCTGTTGATGCGCCGGAGATCGGCGATCTGTTGCTCCTTGCGGCCATCGACCTCGGCGTCCTCGAGCAGCATCTCGCTGTAACCGATGACGGCGTTCAAGGGCGTGCGCAGCTCGTGGCTCATCTTGGCGAGGAATTCTGATTTCTGCCGGTTGGCACTCTCGGCCTCCTCTTTGGCCTCGCGCAACTTGATGGCGGTGGCGCGGTGGTTCTGCACCTCGCGTTCGAGCTCGGATTGCGAGGCGACGACGTTAGCGTAATAGAGCGCCATCATCGACATGTAGACCGTAGCCGAAAGCACCGAGGTGATGCCGAGGCCCGACATCTGCTCGATCGGCACGTGCTCGGGGAAGGCGCCATTCAGGGCGTAGACGGCATAGAAGCCGAGCAGGTTGAGCGAGACCATGGCGAGGACGCTGTAGCGCAGCTTCGGCCGGTCGCCGAGATAGAAGAAGGCGAGCAGCAGCGCGTTCAGCAGCCAGGGCAGGAAGGGCGAGCTGACGCCGCCGTAATGATAGGAACCGAAGAGGGTGACGAAGGTCAGATCCTCGACGGTGACGAAGGCGAGCGGAATGAGCCGGCCGGTGAGTTTGAGCGCGAAAGGCAGCGTCCAGAACGAGGTGATCAGGCTGACGATCACCCAGTAGGCATAGCCCGGATGCGGATCGAGCAGCCAGAGATAGACGCTGATGCTCTGGCCCAGCGTCGGCCCGAAGAGATGGCTGAAGACGAAGATGCGCGCGCGGCCGAGCGTCGCCGCATCGGTCCTGAGCGAGTCCGGGATGAACCAGTCAATCGCCCGATAGCTGGGCGACAGCATCGCCGACAGGCGCTTCAGCATCGGGCCCTCGCTCAAGCCGGGTATTTCGCTGCTGCCGAGGATATCGTCCAATTGGTTAATGGTTGTTGTACGTTTGCCCCGTGCCGCGCCTGGCTAGCGTGGCGGTGCGGCGGTGACGCCCGCCGGCAGGGCCAGGGTCAGCATGGGAGCGCCGCCGATGGCATAGGTGAGGCATGGGCGCAAATGCCGGAAGCCGAGGCGGTGATAGAACTTCCGCGCCGGGTTGCTGTCGAGCACGTTGAGCTGGATGAGCGGCACGCCGCGCTCGATCGCCGCGGCGGCGACCTCGGTCACGAGGGCGCGGCCGGCGCCGAGCTTGCGCCGGGCGGGATCGACATAGAGGTCCTGGATGGAGAAGACGGCGCCGCCCAGCGCGGTCATGTAGACTTCGCTGTAGGTGACCATGCCGATGGTGGTCGCCGCCAGCTCGGCGAGAAAGCTGCGGAAGCGCGCATCGGGGCCGAAGCCGTCGCGCAGCCAGTCGCGCTCGGTGGCGACCAGCACGCCCTCATTGCCTTCCGAGCGCGCGAGGTCGAGCTTCATGCGGAACAGCGTCGGCACGTCGCCGGGCTTTGCCGGGCGGACGCGCAGCGTCGGCCGCGAAGCGCTCCCTTCCATGGCGACGGAAGTAGCAGACGATGGTTACCCGCAGGTAAAGGCGCCCTAAATGACCGCCTTTCGCCGCAGCGCCGCAATGGCGCCGGCGTCGTAGCCGAGCTCCGCCAGGATGGCGTCGGTATGCTCGCCCAGGAGCGGCGCCCGGTGGCGGATGCCGCCCGGTGTCGCCGAGAGCCAGACCGGCGCCTTGGCCACCGGCGCGGCGTGCCCGAGGCCGGGATAGTCGAGCGGCTCGAAGAAGCCCATAGCGCGCACCTGCGGGTCGTCCAGCACTTCCTGAGGCGTCAGCACCTTGGCCGCCGGGATCTTCTCGCGGCCGAGGATGTCGAGCACCTCAGCGGTGCTGCGCTCGCCGCACCAACGCTGCATGCGCTCGCTGATGACGGCGCCATTCTCGCCGCGCGCAAGGTCGTCCTTGAAGCGAGGATCGGCGAGCCAGTGCGGCTCGCCCATGAGCCGCGCCCAGCGGCGAAAGAGCGGCGCGCCCACCACCTGGCAAATGATCCAGCCGTCGCGCGCACGATAGAGATCGAGCGGCGCCGCGGTCTGGCCGCGATTGCCGGTGGGAACGCGGTTGGCTTCGATCACCGCCTGCTCGATCAGCATGGCGTTGGTGAAGGTGACGGCGGTGGCCAGCAGCGCGCCTTCGACCTTCTGCCCCTGGCCGGTCGCGCGCCGCGCCATGAGCGCCGCGAGCGTGCCGAAGGCGCAGTGCAGCGCGGTGCCGAAATCCACCCACGCGACCCAGGCGCGGTAGGGCCGGTCGGGCTCGCCGGTCATATAGACCGCGCCCGACATGGCTTGGCCGACGCCGTCGAAGCCGACCCGCTCGGCATAAGGCCCGCTCGTGCCGTAGGCGGTGCTGGTGGTGAGGATGATGTCCGGCTTCACCAAGGTGAGGCTGTCGTAATCGAGCCGCATCGCCTGGAGCGTCGTCGCCGGCAGATTGGCCACCACCACATCGGCGGTGGATACCAGGCGGCGCACGATCTCCTGCCCTTCCGGCATCATCGGGTCGAGGGTCATCGACCGCTTGTTGCGGTTCATCTGCAGGAAGAGCGCCCCGACCCCATCGGCGCCGACCGGGGCGACGAAGCGATCCTCGCTGCCGTCGCGCTTCTCGATGCGAATGACCTCGGCCCCGTGCTCGGCCAGCAAGGCGGCGCAATAGGGACCGGCGATGTAGCGGCCGAAATCCAGCACGCGAATACCGGAAAGAACACCCGTCATGCTCCGTCTTCCCCATCCATTTCTATTTACGGAAGGCACGCCAACGACTTCCAGCCAAACCTTAACCGCGACGCCGCAGCTTTGCATTCGCTTCGATGTATCGCCCGAAGTGGAAAGAGGCGGGGCGGCCGCTCGGGCGCGAGGCGATCAGGGACGGCGAGGCGATGGACATCCTGTTCTTCCAGCCATGGCAGGTCGATCAGGCTGGCCTTGCGAGCCGGCGGGTCCGGCTTGAAATCCGGCGCTGGACGCGGCATTTCTCGTTGAACCACCAAAGGGGAGTGCCCATCCCGTGAAATTCGGCATTGGTCAGCCGCTCAGGCGGTACGAGGATCTGCGGCTGCTCACCGGCAAGGGCCGCTATACCGACGACATCGCCTTGGCCGGCATGGCGGCTGCCGTCGTGCTGCGCTCGCCCGTCGCCCATGGCGCGATCAAACGGCTCGATGCCGGCGCGGCGCGGCGCATGCCGGGCGTGCTGCTGGTGCTGACGGGCGCCGAGGTCGCCGCCGACAAGCTCGGCGACGTGCCTTGCCTTCATCCCTTGACCAGCCGCGACGGCAAGCCGCGCCACGACACGCCGCGTCCGGTGCTGGCGATCGGCAAGGTGCGCCATGTCGGCCAGCCCGTCGCCTTCATCGTCGCCGAGAGCCTGCATCAGGCGCGCGACGCCGCCGAGGCGGTGGAGGTCGAGTATGAGGAGCTGCCGGCGGTGGTGGACTCGCGCGCGGCGGTCGCTCCGGGCGCGCCGCCGCTCTTCGACCACATTCCCGGCAATGTCGTCTTCGACTGGGACAATGACATGACCGACAGGAAGGCGACCGACGCCGCCTTCGCTGCCGCCAAGCGCGTCACCACGCTGGAGATCGTCAACAACCGGGTCGTCGCCAATTCGATGGAGCCGCGCAACGCGCTCGCCGACTACGACCCCGCCACCGGCCGCTCCACGCTCTACACCACGACCCAGGGCCCGCATCTCGTGCGCGATCCCATCGCCGAGATGATCCTCAAGATCGGCAGGGACAAGCTGCGGGTCATCACGCCCAATGTCGGCGGTGCCTTCGGCATGAAGGCCTTCGTCTACCCCGAGCAGGCGCTCGCAGTTTGGGCGAGCCGCAAGCTGCAACGGCCGGTGAAATGGCAGGCCGACCGCTCCGAAGGCTTCCTCTCGGACAATCAGGGCCGCGATCACATCACGCGCGCCGAGCTCGCCATGGACGAGGCCGGGAAGTTCCTGGGATTGCGGGTCACCATACTGGCCAATCTCGGCGCCTATCTATCGCCTCTCGGCCCCTTCATCCCGACGCGCTCGTCGGATCTCATCTCCGGCCTCTACACCACGCCGGCCATTCACATCAACGTCAAGGGCATCTGCACCAACACCGTGCCGGTCTGCGCCTATCGCGGCGCCGGGCGTCCGGAAGCCGCATATCTCATGGAACGCCTGGTCGATGCCGCGGCGCGCGACATGGGGAAGACGCCCGATGCGATCCGCCGCATCAATTTCATCCCGCCGGGCGCGATACCCTACACCTCGGCGACGCGTCTTACCTTTGATTCCGGCGAGTTCGAGCGGGTGATGGATCTGTCCATGAAGGCGGCGGACTGGGCCGGCTTCGCCGCGCGCCGGGCGCGCTCGGAACACGCTGGCAAGCTGCGCGGCATCGGCATGGCCACATATACCGAGCGCTGCGGCGGCGGCTTTCCCGAGACCGCCTCGATCGAGTTCAAGGACGGGCGGATCGAGCTGGTCATGGGCAATATCGAATACGGCACCGGCCTCGTCACCTCCTACAAGCAGGTGGTGGCCGATCGGCTGGGGGTCGATCCCGACCGCATCGACGTCATCATGGGCGACACCGACCGCACGCCTTCGGGGCTCACCGGCGGCTCGCGCGCGCTGCCGGTGGCGGGCTCGGCGCTCTACGAGGCGTCGGCCGATGTGATCGAGAAGGGCCGGGCGCTCGCCGCGCATCTGCTCGAAGCCGCGGCGGCCGATGTGCAGTTCGAGGAGGCGACCTTCTTTGTTCCGGGAACCGACCTCAGGCTCGACCTTTTCCAGGTGGCGCGAGCCTCGCTCGATCCTGCGAAGCTGCCGCCCGG
>JASHRZ010000581.1 GCA_030037055.1 Alphaproteobacteria bacterium | reverse complement strand
TGGCAAACTGGACCCAATCGACCGGGGCCGGGTTGGCGAGGTTTTGCAGGCAGCCGGCAAGGCCCTGCGGGTCCCTCGCCCAGCTAATAGCGGCGGTCGGCGGGATTGGGATAGCGGTGCCGCGACATCTGCGCGCTGGCGGCGCCCACCAGAAGCACATCTCCTGTCCGTAGAGCGTAACGTCGCCGCTGATGTCGATGTTGTACATCTGCTCCTCCCATTTTGACGCTTGCTGAAAGACCCTGCTGGGGCGCCCTGCCGGCCGCGCCGGCATTGGACGAAGCGCTTTGGGTGACGACGTCGCCAATGCCGCAACGCGCTATTCGGCGTCGGACGCCTAACCGCCCCCGCTCGCGCCATGACGTCGAAATCGAACCGCAGCCTACCACTGGCGCCCCGGCATGCCGGCGACGCTGCTGGGCCGGAGCGGCTTGCTGCGCACGCGCTGCCGCGCGCTTACTCCGCCGTCACGAACTTCCGGTACTCCTCTGCGATGTCCCGCACTGCCGCCTCGACGAATTTCGACCCGTGCTCGGGCGAGGCGAGGCTCGGATCGGAACCGATGCGGCCGTCGGGGAAGAGGCGGCGATAGTCCTCGGCGTCGCAGAAGTCCCGTACGCGGCTATGGGCCTCGCCCATGGCGACGCGCTTGATCGCTTCGGGATAGGCCCATTGCGTCACCGACACCTCGCTCGGCGTCGCATGGCTGCCTTCGGCTCGGCCGAACAGCTCCTTCGACAGCTTCTGCACGGCCGGCGTTTCCCACCAGTTCTTGAGCTTGAGCCTGAGGCCCGGCGCGCTGGCGGCGCTGCTCAGCGAGCTTGCAGCATAGATTTCCTGGAACGCCGCGCTCAGCGTGCTGATGTTGCCGCCATGGCCGTTGATGAAGAAGAAGCGCTCGAACCCGTGGCGGGCGAGCGAGACGACGTAGTCGCCGATCACCGCGATGAGCGTCGAGGGCTTCAAGGTGATGGTACCCGCGAACGCCATGTGGTGCTGCGCGTTGCCGAGGTTGATGGTGGGCCCCACCAGCGCGCCCGCTGCCTCGCCGACGCCCTTGGCGATCGCCTCGGCGCAGATCGCATCCGTCCCGATGAGCCCGTTGGGCCCGTGCTGCTCGGTCGAGCCGATGGGGACGACGACGCCTTTGGCGGTATTGAGATAGGCCTCGACCTCCTGCCAGGTCTGGAGATGCAACAGCACGGGGGAACCGCCTCTCTTGGTTGTTGGGGCTCGGCACCTTAGCATGGCGCAGCCGGCCACAGGATATCCCGGCTGCGCCGGGCGGCTCTTAGACCGCAGTGCAGCATGGACGGCGAAGGGAGGGCCTTTCGCATCGCCCAAGACGAGGCGATCGCCGGCGCGGTAGTTATCCACAGCTTTCTCTCACCTGGCCGGAATTTCGAATTGCACGCCGGATTACAGCGGCGTTACGCTTTTAACCGCCGAAACCGGCAGGCCTTGCGGGGCTCAAGGAATCGGCAAAGGGCGAGAGCCCAGCGGCTCCGCTTGTCACGGAGATGGCCAGAGTGGTGATTGGCCAGAAAGGGGATGACACCTCGATAATCACTCCCAACCTGGACTTGGTCTCTGTGCGGCCGACTGCAATCTCGTGAGGGTTGCACAAACTGCATATGCTAGGTCACTTGCGGCCGTGAGGTCGCCGGTGGAACAGGTCGGTGGTTCGGTACCGTTAGGTGGTCCTGGTTAGTCCCGGTAGCTCCGGATAGGGGGACGCTCCGAACCTAGCCATCCACTCCGAACGCCTGAGACACGCCCGATGAGGAGCAATCCTTCGTCGAAGCGATCTCGGCCAAGGGCGAGACGGGGGAGACCCTCTCTCGCCCGACTGGCCTTCAGGGGCCGGCACGCGCCGGCTAGCCGCAGAGAACCCCCTCCAGAGCCTCCCGCTGTTGCCGGTTCGCCACAGTGGTGGTGATTTTTGCCACGGCGACCGTTCATAGGTTTGCGCGTTTTGTGGCCGTCTATATCGTGACCCCCGGTGCGCATCTCCCTGAGCGGGACGCCACCCTGGGAGCGAACCGTGGTGAACACCATCCTCTGCCGCGCGTTGTTTGCCAATTTAGGGCCTAAGCTCAGCAGCCATTTCAGCGGCAGAGCCTTGGTCGATTTCCGCGCCGGCGCTGCCGATCGCGTGCGGATCTCTTTGCATTGTACGAACGGTACCGATCCCGAGGCGGCGCTGGCCGATCTGAGGCTCCTGGCGGGTCAGGCGGGACTTTCCCTCCGGGATGAGTTCCTCACCCGGCACGGCGTGTCGGTGGACATCCTTTGCGAGGCAGTGGAGATCCAGCCCTCGATTGTGATCTCATTCGCGGGCGAGGCCGAGTCCTCCGAGCGCAAGGCTTCTCGGGAAATGGCTGCGCGCTTGCGACAATCGGCGGCTGGCGCCGCGCTCAATTGGCTGGCCTCGCAGTGGGCCTATTGCCGCGCGGTGCTGCGGTGGCACCAGTTGCGCCCCGCACCGCTCAAATAGCCACGGTCCAGGTTGCCGTTCCGCCTGCGCTGAAGAGGTGATCGAACAGCTCATGGCCGTCTCCGATCTCGATATTGACCGCGCCGCTCGTGACTGGAAGGAGCGGCACGGCGACGACGCCGTGACGAAGGCGCGCGAAATGGTTGAGCAGATGCGGCGCAAGCGCGACGCCGAGAGCGCCGACACCTGGCTCCGCATCATCATTGCCATCGGCATGCTGGAGACCTCGCCGACGATCGTCAGAAATTGAGCGCCCGAGGCCGCCGCCCCGTCAATTCGTGTCCCGTAATGACGTTCCGTGGAAAAGCCCGAGCCGGTGCCTGCGGCTCGAGGCGCCCGATCGCGACTCGCGCGCTAGGACTCAATTTGGTCACGCCACCTCAACCGTCTCTTTCTCTACACCGTCTGCAATCAATCCTTCGACAGAGTGACGCCGATGCGCTGGGTTTTGTTGAGAATGATCATATTTCTTTGCGCGTTTGCGGCCTTTACGACACTGGTGCCGATTTTCGGCTGGACGCTGCCGATGAAACTCTACGCCGCCGCGCTCACGATGGCGGGCGCCTCGTTCCTGGTCTGACGGCCGGCGGGCGCAGGCCCGAGGCTTGCGGCCTCGGTCGCAGTCGCGGGGCCGCCGCCGCCGTCGTGCGATAGACAGTTCGTGGCATCAGACCTGATGCCTCGTTCCGCGCGGTCCCCGCTTCGAGGTTGCGAACGGATCTGCTCAGTCCGACGCGCTTATTCTCAGCTGGCACGACTCGGATCCGGCCTGCCTATGCGCGGCGATGACGCCAGAGGAACGAAGTATCGCACTCGCTACAGCCGGGGCCGACCGCGCTTGCTAGCGCCAAAACGCTTACGGCAATGCGAGAAGTCAATCAGCGCCGACCCGGTAAAGTTTCTAAACGGGTTCATCCGGGGAATGTCGACCAGGCGAAGCGCGTTGTCACGCATGCCCAAAATCGAGACAATGACGCCTGTCGGCATTGGAATCGGGGCATCTCAACATGGTCGTCAAGCACGAATCATTGGAGCATGTCCGATGAGGCGGAGAGATTTCTGCGTGACGGCCCTGGCGGCGATGGCGGTGCTGTCGATCGCATCGGCGCGCGCGGAGACGTCGAACGTCATGGTTGGCGTCAAGCAGAATATGCGCGCCGTCCTGATCACGCCGGCCGGCAACGGTCCCTATCCGGCAATCCTTCTGCTGCACACGACGGGTGGTTTGGGCCAGGCGGACATCGATTACGGCCAGCGCTTGGCGCAGGAAGGGTATGTTGTGCTCGCGCCCGCGTTTCTTGAAGCCTACGGGATATCCGCGCGCGGCCGGCAGGAAACCTTCACGACGGCGGCGGAGCCGATCTACGCCGACTTTCTCGCGGCGCTCGACATGCTGAAACACAATCCCCGTGTCGCCGCCGGCAGGCTTGGCGCGATCGGTTTTTCGAACGGCGGGTATTTCGCCATGTGGCTCGCGGCGACGGGAAAGGTCCAGGCAGGCGTTTCCTATTATGGTGCGCTGAGCGGCGGCGGGACGGATAAGGAACTGACGCGGTTCAAGGGCGCATTCAACAAGAACAGTTCGCCGGTCCTGATTCTTCACGGGACGGCTGACGATACCGTCCCGTTCGCTGTGGCGGGGCACTTGAGCAAGATCGTCGCCGCGGCCGGCAGCCCCTACGAGTTCCATCCTTACGACGGCGCCGGACACGAGTTCGACCGATCCGGTTCCTCGGCGGACAAAGCCGCGGCCGCCGATGCGTGGCAGCGGACGCTTTCCTTCTTCGGCAAGTACCTGAGACAGCCCTGAACGGCCAGCCGCTCACGCACGCGGGTGCAGTGCCTCTAAGTCGAGCTGCTCGAAGCTCTTCGCCGCGACGAACTTCATCGTTGGGCGTTGCACCGCCTCGGCGATCGCCTCCGTGCCGCGGAAGTCGTTCTTCTGTCTCTTCGAATAGGGACGAACGCATTTCGCCGGCATCAACCCGGCATCGTGGCCAAACGTCTTGAGCCCACGACTGAGATGACGAGCGCATGCGCAAGTTTCCATGCCGATCAGACTGGATGTTGGCGAACCCTAATTGCACCTGGCGACGTGACCAATTCTGTTCCAGCACGATCGCGCGGCCATGCATCTGCTGGCGTGGGCGACGAATCGGGACGGTTCAATGCAGCTTCGTTGCGCGGATGATGCCGGAGCCGGTGGGCAAAGTGGGGCCCGGGTCGCGCCGGCGCTTTACCGACTATCGCAAATCCGTGAGTCGCCCCATCCTCCGGCTGCGCGCGTCCCTCCCTGGATTACCGGGACGGGCTGCGCCCGTCCAGTATGTCTCCGAGCACCTGTCAACCATGTCTTCGGCCTTTACGCCGAT
>JASHRZ010000580.1 GCA_030037055.1 Alphaproteobacteria bacterium | reverse complement strand
ACCTCGTCGATAACGAACGAGGCGCCGCCGCCGGAAACCAAGCTGGAGGCGGAGACGAAGCTCGAGCCGGCGACGCTGCCGCCAGCGCCGCCCGCCGACGCGCCGCCAGCGCCGCCCGCCGACGCGCCCGCCGCCAAATCCGGCACGCACGACTGAGCCGCGATGGCCAAGGAAGAAGAACTCGAGGAAGGCAAGATGCCGCTTCTCGATCACCTGATCGAGCTGCGCCAGCGCCTGCTCTACGCCATCCTGGCCTGGCTCGTCATGTTCGTGCCCTGCGCCTATTTCAGCCGCGAGATCTACGATTTCCTGGCACGTCCGCTGGCCGAGATCCTCGCGGCGCAATCCGGCGGACATTTCATCTACACCGATCTCACCGAGAAGTTCTTCACCAATCTGCGCGTCGCCTTCTGGGTGTCGTTCTGCTTGGCGTTTCCCGCCATCGCCTTCCAGCTCTGGCGCTTCGTCGCGCCCGGCCTCTACAAGAACGAGCGCCGCGCCTTCCTGCCTTATCTCTTCGCGACGCCGGTGCTTTTCGTGATTGGCGCCGCGCTCGCCTATTACGTGATTTTCCCGCTCGCCTTCCGCTTCTTTGCCAGCTTCCAGGAAGCCGGCGGCGACGGCAACGTCGCGATCGAGCTGCAGCCCAAGGTGGGCGAGTATCTGACGCTGGTCATGCGCCTTATCTTCGCCTTCGGCTGCACCTTCCAGATGCCGGTGCTGCTGACCTTGATGGCGCGTGTCGGCATGGTCACCGCCGCCGGCCTCGCCGCTAAGCGCCGCTACGCCATCGTCGCCATCACCGCCGTTGCTGGGCTGCTGACGCCGCCCGACATCTTCAGCATGGTGGCACTGATGTTGCCGCTGTTCCTGCTCTACGAGCTCTCGATCCTCTCCTGCCGCATGGTCGAGAAGCAACGCGCCGCGCGCGAGGCGGCGGAGGAAGCCGAGCTCTCCGGCAAAGCGCCGGGAACCTAGCGCCGACCATCACAGGTGAATGACTCGTGCCGCCCTTCGTCATGGCTGGGACTCGGCCTGCGGGCGGACCGGCCATGACGAAAGGCAGGCGGCGCGTGATGCGTTTCCTGGCTCCGGGTAGAGAGCGCGACTGCAGCGAAGCGGGGAGCCCGCCATGGACGGCGCAAGACGATCCCTTTATAACCGGCGCCGATGTTCGACCTGAAATGGATTCGCGACCATCCCGAAGCCTATGACCGAGGCTTGACACGCCGCGGCTTGGGCGGTGCTGCGAGGGAGGTCATTGCCCTTGATCGACAATGGCGCGAGGCGCAAACCGAGGCCGAACGGCTTCAGGCCGAGCGCAACAAGCTCGCCAAGGAGATCGGCGCCGCCAAGGCGCAAGGCCGCGATGCCGCCGACCTTCTCCGGCGGGTCGCCGAGAGCAAGAACCGGCAGGCGGCGCTCGAGGCGCGCGCCGGCGCGCTCAAGGCCGAACTCGACGGCGTGCTCGCGGCGCTGCCCAATGTGCCGGCCGAGGAGGTGCCGGACGGCCTCGACGAGACCCACAACAAGCTCATCCGCCAGCACGGCGCGCCGCCCGCCTTCGCCTTCCCGGCAAAGGACCACGCGGCGATCGGCGAGGGGCTGCGGATGATGGATTTCGAGACGGCCGGCCGGCTCTCCGGCGCCCGCTTCGTCGTTCTCTCGGGCGCCTTGGCGCGGCTCGAGCGCGCGCTGGCGCAGTTCATGCTCGACCTCCACACCGGCGAATACGGCTATCGCGAAGTGAGCCCGCCACTGCTGGTGCGCGACGAGACCATGTTTGGAACCGGCCAGCTCCCGAAATTCGCCGAAGATCAATTCAAGACGACGCAGGGGCTCTGGCTCATCCCGACCGCCGAGGTCTCGCTCACCAACCTCTTCGGCGACCGCATTCTCGACGAGGCAGAGCTGCCGGTGCGGGTCACCGCCTGGACGCCTTGCTTCCGCGCGGAGGCCGGCGCCGCCGGCAAGGATACGCGCGGCATGATTCGCCAGCACCAGTTCTCCAAGGTCGAGCTGGTGTCGATCGCGCATCCAGACCAATCCGAGGCCGAGCATGAACGGATGACCGCTTGTGCCGAGGAGGTGCTGAAGCGCCTCGGCCTCGCCTACCGCGTCATGCTGCTCTGCGCCGGGGATATGGGCTTCGCGTCGCGCAAGACCTACGACATCGAGGTCTGGCTGCCAGGACAGAACGCCTATCGCGAGATCTCGAGCTGCTCCAATTGCGGCGACTTCCAGGCGCGGCGGATGCGGGCGCGCTTCCGCCCGAAGGACGGGAAGGGAACGCGCTTTGTCCACACGCTCAACGGTTCCGGCCTTGCCGTCGGGCGCACGCTCATCGCCGTGGTGGAGAACTACCAGCTCAGGAACGGCGCGGTCGCCGTGCCCGATGTGCTCAAGCCCTATCTGGGCGGGCTGGAAGTGATCGGCGGTGTTTGACCAGCCCATCGATCTCGCTCGCGCGCGCATCCTTGTGACCAATGATGACGGCATCGACGCCCAGGGCCTGGCGCTTCTCGCCAGGCTCGCGCGCACGCTGTCACGCGACGTCTGGGTCGTCGCCCCCGAGCAGGAGCAGAGCGGCGCCAGCCATTCGCTGACGCTCAGCCGTCCGCTGCGCATCCGTCGACTGGGCGCGCGCCGCTTCGCCGTCGACGGCACGCCGACCGATTGCGTGCTGCTCGCGGTCAAGACGATCCTGCGCGAGCGTCCACCCGATCTTGTGCTCTCCGGCGTCAATGCCGGCGCCAATCTCGGCGAGGATCTGACCTATTCCGGCACGGTGGCGGCGGCGATGGAGGCGACGCTGATGGAGCTGCCGGCGATCGCTCTCAGCCAGCATTACGAGAACCGCCGCGCCATTCCGTGGAAGACGGCGCAGGCGCACGCGGCGACGGTCATCAAGCGGCTGACGGCACAACCCTGGCCGCGCAACACGCTGATCAACGTCAACTTCCCCGCGGTGGCGGCGGACAAGGTCAAGGGCATCGTCGCGACGCGCCAGGGCAAGCGCAAGATCGGCGATGGCGTTATCGAGCGCGCCGATCCGCGCGGTCGGCCCTATTTCTGGATCGGCCCTCTGCGCGACGAAGAACCGGACGTGCCCGGCACCGATCTCAACGCCGTCACCGCGGGCAAGGTGTCGCTGTCGCCGATCTATCTCGACCTGACCAATGGCCCGGCGCTCGCCGAGCTCAAGAAGGTGTTCCCGTGAACGACGCGCAGGCACCCAAGGTGTTGCGGCTGTTGATGGAGCTGCGCGGCCTCGGCGTCACCGATGCG
>JASHRZ010000579.1 GCA_030037055.1 Alphaproteobacteria bacterium | reverse complement strand
CCCAGATGCGCTAAGCCAAGTAGGCGCGTCGCACAGCTGTTGTCAAAAGTGTCAACTCATGGCCTTATCCCTATACCCCCCGCCGGCAGGCGAGACCCGCTTCGCCGAGCAGGCGCTCGACGCGACGCGGCCTCTGACTGCACCGGTTAAGACGCCCGCGCGCGCTGGCGGCGACGCTTCGCCTTGAGGATCGCTTTGCGCCTTGCTGTCTTGTTTCGGCGCTTCCAAACCTGTTTCATTGAACTCTCCCCCGTTGGGCATTGTCGAGACGTTCGCGGCGCTGCCAATCGAAGAACAACCAGCTCAAAATAGACGCCGCCGCGACTCGGTTCCGGGCCAAGCGGACGATCGGCGAGCTGATTGCGGCGTGGAACGAGACAGTCGCGCTCAACTAAGGCAGCCTTCGCCGCATCTGATCGCCGACACGCGGGGTAAAGGCCCGCGCCCGCCAACTTAAATGATAGCTCTATACGAGGCCACAGTCATCGCGGTCCGGTACGGCGGAAAGCTTGTTGTCGATGCCGGTGTCGGCGACCGCTCATAGATGGTGCCAACCCGGACGGTGAACTTCTTCTCGCACTCGCCGCAGTAGTAGCAGCCCTTGCCCGTGGACTCTCCATTCAGCGCGCGAACCTTTTTGCCCAATGAGCCGCAACAGGGGCATAGAGGGCCATCTGGCCAACGCAGCGTTTCGCGCGAGCTCGGCACCGCGCGCGCGGCACGTCAATTGCTTGCGACAACAGATCATGCGGTGTGGGACCTTCCGCCGCGGCCTCATCGTCGCCGAGATGCTACGCCCTCTTGTCGCTCTGGAGTTCCCTGGCAACTGCGGGACCCCGCCATGACCGCGCCCCTCCGACGATCTCACCCACCTCGAGCTCATTTGGCTCGAGAAGTGCGCGTTCCAGGGATGGCGACCGGCTGGTCCGGCCGATGGCGACTAGCGATTCCAGCTGATCGCGATCAGCATTCCGCGCGATCGCGACCGGATGTTCACGACGCTGCCGTTGGCACCGGGGCCCGATGCCCCTCGCGTGAGCCGCGGAGCGACCAGCTGGGTTCAGCGGTCGCCATCACCTGGAATGCGCTGTCCTTGACTGGTGATAAGCCGTGAGCACGCAACTCGCTGAGTTGACTCGCGCCAGAAAGGAGCCTATCTACCGCGACAGGGCGTGTCGTCCGACCACGAGCGCCACGGCCCACGAGGTAACGCGAATCATGGAAAGCCACAGTCGACCTCTAGACGTAACGGACCAGTCCGTGCGCTGTCGACCGTGACGGTATCCGACGAACGGGTCCAGCCCTTTAGCCGCGCCGTTCGGTCTGCCGGGCGCGAGGAAATAGGGTGTGTGACCTATGACCTTGCCGATGTTTGGGAGCGAGTGCGCTCCTGGCATTCACGATAGCCGCTGGCTCGTCGCGTCGAGCATAGCTGTCTTTTCTCATCCAACCCATGATCTCGTCGCGCTGTTCGGACTCGACCGCTTGTCACCCGACCGGCGGCACATCTGCCATTGGCGTCGCGGGATCGACGGCCGTCTCGCTTGCCATTGGCAGCCGGACAATAGATCCAACCCCGTCGCGCTAACCACCACTCAAAAACCTCCCGCGCACGGAGAAGCTCTATGTTCACGACCGATCTGTTCAAATCGCCGGGCGACCGCGCTGTCCTGGATGAACCCAAGATCGGCGACATTGGCGGTGCACTTGGCACCGTTCGCGCTTGTGACATCGCTCCGCCTCCCGGTTGGTGGGTGCGTCTGCGGACGCTGGTCGCGATCCTCTGGCCGGGTCTCATCGTCATGGTCAGCGATAACGATGCTGGCGCCTTCGGCACCTTATACCCAAGCCGGGCAAGACTATGGGCCCAGCCTGCTTTGGACGCTGCTGCTGTTGGTTCCCGTTCTCTGCGTGAACCAGAAGATGGTGCTGCGCCTCGGGGCCGTCACCGGGGTCGGCTATGCCCCGCTGATCCTGGAACGTTGCGGAAAATTTTGGCTGTGTCTCTGTCCATCGCCTACACGATTGGGGATGCGCTCTCGTTGCATCATTCGCTCCATCGCAACCCCAAGGAGGCCGAGGCGTTCTACGCAGCCCCGCCGTATCGCTGGGCGGACGTGAAGACCCTCCTCGACATCGGCTTCGCGGTCGTCCGCGTTGTCGAGCTCGCCATTCCGTTCGCCTGATGGGCCAGGAGGCGAACATGTCCGCCAGCCGACGCGTTGTCACCATCGGTCAGCACTTGCCAATGCTTGCGTTTGTCCTCGGCACCTATGCGGCAGAAGCACAAGCTGAGGAGGTCAACCGCTTGTCCGACCCGTCTTACGATTGGACAGGTTTCTATTTGGGCGGCCATCTGGGCACGGCCTGGGGAAGTTCTTCGTGGATGGCAGGCCCCGG
Source organism: Alphaproteobacteria bacterium (assembly GCA_030037055.1). GTDB lineage: Bacteria > Pseudomonadota > Alphaproteobacteria > ATCC43930 > CGMCC-115725 > DAHUYF01. The sequence goes on along the minus strand of JASHRZ010000579.1, from coordinate 3,218 downwards.
CATCGGTGGCTCGACCGCGCTATTTCAGCCAATTGACACCTTCGATGAGGGCGGAAGCTGGTTTGCCGGCTTTCAGGGCGGCTACAATTACATGCTGCCAAATCATCTCCTCCTCGGTGCCGAAGCCGATTTTTCGTTTCCGTCATGGCCGAAACTGCCCACGGGCGTGAACCCCTTCGGAGTCTCCATTGGCGGTAGTTCGACATTTAAGTCATCGACCTTAGGTACAGCGAGCTTCGCCGAGACCGCGTTGGCGTCCGGCACCGTGCGCGGTCGTATCGGCTACGCTCCCGGCAACTGGCTGTTTTATGCGACCGGCGGGCTCGCCTGGACTTATAATCAGCAATCCTTGACCCAGGCCAGCACCGGGAACACCGACACGCCGTTTTTGTGGCGGCTGGGCTGGGCTGCCGGCGCCGGGGTTGAGGCTCCCATTACGCCACGTTGGACCGCGCGGCTTGAATATCTGTTCACCGACTACGGCAGGACAACCACCGCGTTCTTCGGTGGAACGCAACCCGTCAGTTCCAACTGGGAGTTACAGGAGGTTCGCTTCGGTCTGAACTACCGGTTCGGTGGCGACGCGGATCCAGGAAGCGCGTCGATTTTGAGCGATGTGCTGCCGGAGCCAAACAATATGAGCTTGCACGGCCAGACGACGTTCGTTTGGCAGGGTTATTCCGGCATTCGATCGCCCTATGAGGGCGCCCAAAGTTTGCCGAGCGGCGGCCAAGGGCGCGAGACTTTTGATGCGACCCTCTACGCAGGTCTGCGGCTGTGGCAAGGTGCGGAGCTGTGGGTCGATCCTGAAATCGATCAGGGTTTTGGTCTTGCCGATACACATGGACTAGCCGGGTTTTCCAGCGGGGAAGCCTATAAACTCGGCGCGACGTACCCGTACGCGCGGGTCCAGCGCTATTTTCTCCGGCAAACCATCGACCTCGGCGGTGCCACCCAAAATATTGACGCCGACATTAACCAGTTCGCCGGCTCGACGACCGAGAACCGCGTGGTCCTGACAGTCGGCAAGTTCGCCGTCGTCGATATCTTCGACACCAATAAATACGCTGACGACCCCAAAACCGATTTCCTGAACTGGTCAGTCATGAACACGGCTTCATTCGACTATGCGGCTGATGCTTGGGGCTTTAGCTACGGCGCAGCCGCCGAATGGTATCAAGGAAACTGGACGCTGCGCGGGGGGATCTTCGATTTGTCGGCAACGCCCACGGGCGGCGCCGACGACGCGGCTGGCTATGGGCTTGACCCAACCTTCCGCCAATTTGAATTAGTCAGCGAAATCGAGAGGCGGCACACGCTCTGGGGGCAACCCGGCGGGATCAAAGTGACCGGTTTTCTTGACCGGGGCAATGCGGGGAGCTTCAAGGACGCGATCACCCTTTCGCAAGCAACCGGGCTGGACGTCAACGATGCACTGGCTGCGGTCCGGCATTATCAAAGCAGGCCTGGCGTAAGCATCAATCTGGAGCAACAAGTTTCTGACACCGTCGGGGTATTCGCGCGCGCCGGCTGGGCCGACGGCAATGTCGAGCCGTGGGATTTCATGGATATCGACCGGACCATTTCAGGCGGCGTTTCACTGAGTGGTAATCAGTGGGGACGGCCTGATGACACGATCGGCGTGGCTGGTGTGCTCAATGGCATTTCCAAAATACACGCAGCCTGGTTCAACGATGGTGGCATGGGTATCGTAATTGGCGATGGGCAGCTACCCAAATACGCGCCCGAAAAAATCTTCGAGAGCTACTACAGCTTCGCCATAACGCCGGCGCTAAAATTGAGTCTCGATTATCAGTTCGTTGCCGATCCAGGCTATAATCCGCAGCGTGGCCCAGCCTCGATCGGTGCAGTGCGGCTCCATGCGCAATTTTGAGCGGGTCACGGCCCGCACTTGACCTCATTGGGAAGCCATTCAGTCCTCGGCCCTCGAGGCGGCACGCCCTTCGCAACTTGTTCTCAGGTGTTCGATCTCGGCCGTGCTGTTGACCTCGGCATCGAGCCGCTCGCGACCCGCAGTCATGTCGTCAAGCGCCCGATTGACGCCCATCTGGATTTCCGCTGTAAGCGTGGCGAGAGCGTCGGCGCGTCAAGCGTTGGGATCCATTGTTGCGCGGCGCACGGCCTCTCGAACGGCCGATTCAATCGCAGGTCGCGCGATGTCGGGCGCTTTGGCGTCAGCGTCAGCGTGCTTAGCCTCGTGATCGCGCGCGAGCGCAGTGAGACAGGGATCGTCGGTAAACTCTCGCGGGATATAGATGATCCGGACCAGCGCGAGCTTGAGTTTCACATGTTTAGGGGTCGCGCAGAGTCCGCCGCGTCCGATCCTCCGCACGGAATCGTCGATTTGAATCCGGTATTGCACGGCGCCGAGATAGGCCCCAACGACCGAAGATGGATGACGTCCTTTGGCGGCCGCGCGCACCTGCTGCAGGCTTTTCGTGCTGTCGATTTGGTCGGTGGGCGGGCCGCATCTGATCTGGATTTTCGGCGGTGCAGACGCAGGGCATTCGAGGTTCGCGCTGCGGAGCTGCACCGGAAAAACCGCCAGCATAGTGCCTACCAGAATCACACCTACTAGCTCTTATGTTCCCGGTCAAGGGTTATGAGCGCAAGAAGCCGCTCTGCTCTTGGTCTAGCGAGCAGTTTCAGGATCGGCTGAGGCTGCACAGGGCCGGAGGTGGAGCTGAGACGACGGTCGATCAGGCTCTTATCCGCGGGTTGAGTACCGCCTTCCGTGTTTTCGTCTCGCCCGTCTTCGACAGTGCGTTTTGCCAAGTGATTGACAGGCAAGGGTAATCAGCGGTTCGGGAGTACCTTGGCACTACATTTTCGGGGTTGATCAGGCGTCGAGGGCTTGCTGCGCGGTGGGCGGCAGGGCGATGCCGGCAGCGCGGAGCGCGAGGCTCGGGGCGGGACGCGGGGCGGAGCGGACGAGGAAGCGCTTTCCGTCCTGCTCGATCTCGGTCTCGGTGAGCGAGTCGAGATCGGCGAGGATCTCGGGCCAGGAGCCGCGGCGCGCGCGCGTGGCGGACCGCGTCGGCCAGGCGATGCGGTCTTCGAGTTCGGCCTTGAGGACGAGGGGCCGCGGATGGTCTCGTCGAGCTTGTGGAAGATCGGCCGGGTGGCAAAGAGGTGCTTGTCGGTGCGGAAGATCTCACACGGGTATCTCAGGCCAGACCCCTTGGGCCAGGCTGAAC
>JASHRZ010000578.1 GCA_030037055.1 Alphaproteobacteria bacterium | reverse complement strand
TCAGCGGCGACGGGCTCGAGATGATCTGCGTGGCTCCGGTCTGCTGGCGGCGCTCCCGACCGCTTATCCCGGCGTGCCGGTGCAGCGCTGCTGGGCGCACAAGATCCGCAACGTCATCGACAAGGTGCGCCGTGCCGACCAGCCCGCCGTCAAGGCCAATCTCCATGCCATCATGAAGGCCAAGACCATACCTCAGGCCCGTTCCGCCGCCCGGCGCTTCGCCGATCGCTGGCAGGGTGACTGCCCGAAAGCCGTCAGCTGCCTTCGAGACGACCTCGACGAGCTTCTCACTTGTTGGCAGTACAAATCCCTGGCCGAGCGCAAAAAGGTTAGAACCACACCATCGAGCGACGCTTCCGAGAGGTGCGGCGCAGAACCAGCCCAATGGGCTCTTCTCAGACCGAACTTCTATGGACCGCATCCTCTCTGCCGTCTTCAACCCTGAAAACCATAACCAGGGCGTCAGCACCCCTCTCCTGCTGACACAAACCTTTTGACGTTACCCAGGCATGGCTATGCCGGACCGGCTCAGCCCGATTGGCGCAAATGTCGCTGGCGCATGCTCTTCAGCACCGTGATCGCCAGCAGCGCGGTGAGCGCGTCGAGGCCGGCGACAATGACGAAGACGGCGAGCCAGCTTCCCGTCTGCTGCTTGAGGAAGGCCGCCGCCGGCCCTCCCAGGATCGAGCCGAGGCCTTGGGCGATATAGAGGAAGCCGTAATTCGTCGCCGCGAATTTCGGACCGAAGGTGTCGGTGAGCGTCGAGGGGAAGAGCGAGAAAATCTCGCCCCATCCGAAGAAGACGAGGCCAGTCAGCACGACGAAGAGGAGGGGGTTGTCGAGGAAGGCGAAGAGCACCAGGATCGCCGCCGCCTCCAGCGAGAAGGCCAGCGCCATCGTCGCCTCGCGGCCGATATGATCGGAGACCCAGCCGAAGAACGGCCGCGTCAAGCCGTTGGTGACGCGCGACAGCGTCAGCGACAGGGGCAGCGCCGCCATCGGACCGAGCACCATGACATCCGCGACCTTGAACTCCTTGGCGAAGGGGCCGACATTCGAGGTCACCATCAAGCCGCTGGTCGACATCATCGACATCATCACGAAGAGCAGCCAGAAGATCGGGCTCCGCAGCATCTCGTCCGGCGCGTAGCTCCGCCGGGACTGCATGTCGAGGCGCGCCATCTCGGCATGGTAACCGGGCGGCTGATAGCGTTCCGGCGGGACGCGCAGGCCGAGCGCCGCCAGCACACCGACCGCGCCCTGGATCACGCCCCAGACGAGCAGCGTGCGCTCATAGCCCGCGCTCTTGATCATGCTGTCGATGGGGAAGCTGGTGAAGAAAGCGCCGAAGCCGTAGCCGGCGGCGGCGAGGCCCGTCGCAAGGCCGCGCCGGTCGGGAAACCAGCGCACCATCAGGCCGATGATGCCGACATAGATGATGCCGGTGCCGAAGCCGCCCGTGACGCCGTAGGTGATGTAGAGCAGCTCCAGATTGCCGACGAAGGAGGAGAGGACCCAGCTGCCGCCGGACAGAATGGCGCCGACGGCGATCAGGTTGCGCGGGCCGAAACGGTCGACGAGATAGGCCTGCAGCGGCGACAGGAAAGTCTGCAGGATGATCAGCAGCGAGAACGTCCATTGGATCTGGGCGAGCGTCGTGCCGAGCTTCTGGCTGAGCGGTCCGGTGAATAGCGTCCAGGTGTATTGCGGGCTCGAAATCGACATCATGGCGATGACGCCGAGGAGCAATTGCCACCAGCGCTTTCCGGCCGCTTCGCCGGCCGATGCCACGGACGCGGACATGTGCCTAATCTCCCTGATTGACTCGCCGGTTTCTGCTGGCGACAGTGGCGGCAGCATAGCCGCGGTTTTTCGCTCCTGGCCAGCGCGCCACCATCGGCGTGTCGGGCAAGCCACGTGGCAGAATCGCCGAGCACCGTCCTCTCGAGGGTTCGTTCCTTGACGGCTTTCACCACCCGCCCGGAGATCCGCGGCACCTTCGGCGTCGTCGCATCGACCCATTGGCTCGCCTCGGCGGCGGGAATGGGCGTGCTCGAGCGTGGCGGCAACGCCTTCGACGCGGCGGCGGCCACCGCCTTCGTGCTGCAAGTGGTGGAGCCGCATCTCAACGGGCCGGCCGGCGAGGCGCCGATCATCCTGTGGGATCGCCGCCGCGGGGCCGTCGAGGTGATCTGCGGCCAGGGCGTGAGCCCGGCCGGCGCGACCATCGCCGCGTTCAAGCGCCTCGGCCTCGACCTCGTGCCCGGCACCGGGTTGCTGGCAGCCTGCGTCCCCGGTGCGTTCGACGCCTGGATGCGCCTGTTGCTGGAGCACGGCACACTCCGTCTCGCTGAAATCCTGGCGCCGGCGCTGGGCTATGCCGGAGGGGGATATCCCGTCGTGGCGCGGATCAGCGCTGCGATCGAGACGGTGCGGCGCCTTTTCGAGACGGAATGGCCGAGCTCGGCGGCGATCTATCTTCCCGGCGGCGCCGTGCCGGCGCCGGGGCGGCTCTTCCGCAACCCGGTGCTGGCCGCCACATACCAGCGGCTGCTGCGCGAGGCGGAGGCGGCAAGCCCCGACCGCGACGGGCAGATCGAGGCGGCGCGCCGCGTCTGGGCCGAGGGCTTCATCGCCGCCGCCATCGACGGCTTCTGCCGCGGCGAGGCGATGATGGACAGCTCCGGCCGGCGCCACCGCGGCCTCCTCACGGGCGAGGACATCGCGCGCTGGCGTGCCTCGGTCGAGACGCCACTGACCTATGATTATCGCGGCTATACCGTGTGCAAATGCG
>JASHRZ010000577.1 GCA_030037055.1 Alphaproteobacteria bacterium | reverse complement strand
AAGATCCGCCATGCGCATCCCTCGGCGATCGACGAGCTCGCGGCCGATTTTCCCGATCTCAAGATCATCGCCGCTCATCCCGGCTGGCCTTGGGTCGACGAGATGACCGCCGTGGCGCTGCACAAGGGCAATGTCTATTGGGAGATGTCAGGCTGGGCGCCGAAACATTTCCCGGCACAGCTCAAGATCGACATCCGTGCGCGGCTCCAGGACAAGGTGATGTTCGGCAGCGACTACCCCACCATCCCCTATGACCGTCTCTTCCGCGAATGGCGCGCGCTCGGCTACGCCGATTCCGTGATGGAGAAGATCTTCCACGCCAACGCCGAACGGATTCTGGGACTTTAGGTTCCCGGCGCCTGGAACACGAAATGTCGCAGACAGGATGCGAGATCCGTTGAAACCCACCTCACCCTCTGGCTGCGCCCCGGGGGGCGGAGAGGGCCGGGGTGAGGTGGGGCGAGTCGCGGATTCGCGATAGACGGCATTGGCCCCCGGAGAAAATCCCCGGTCCCGGGACGATGTCCTGCTTCGCTCCCCGTCTTAACGCGCATCAAGGCCGGTGAGCAGCAGGCGGAAATGCCGGCGCAGCGCGGCGAGCCCCTCTTCGAGATCGGGCGCCGCGCCGCCGAGCCATTGCCGGATCTCGGCGGCATAGATCGAGAAGATGGTGTAGGCGATCTCGCGCGGATCCTCGCCGCTGCCGATCTCGCCCGCGCGTTGCGCCGCGCGGATCATTTCGGCGAGCCGCGTCAGTACCTGCATCCGCCCGCTCTGAAAGCGCTGCGCTTGCGGCCCCGCGGAATAGAAAGTCAGCTCCTTGAGAATGATGCGCGAGAGGTTGGGCTGCCGGCCGAAGAACTCGAAGAAGGCGCGGAAGATCCCGACCAGCCGCTCGAGCAGCGGCGCGTCGCGCGGCGCTTCGGCAAAGGCGCGCGCGTTCATCGCCTCGATGTCGTCGTTGATGATGAGGAACAGCAGGTCGCGCTTGTCGCTGGCGTAGGAGAAGAGCGTGCCGAGCCCGACGCCGGCCTTGGCGGCGATCTGCCGCAAGGTGGTGGCGTCATAGCCGCGGCGGATGAACAGCGCGCGCGCGGCGCGGCTTATCTTTTCGAGCTTCCGCGCCTTGTTGCGCTCGCGCAGGCTCGGTTCTTTGCCTCGAAGCTGCACCATTGGCCCCGCGAACAAGCGCCGGGGTTAGCATGGCGCACGCCATGCGGCAAGAGCCGGCGTTGACGGCGCCAATGACGGCATGGCCGAGCTGGTGCGTCGTCACCCCGACCGTTTTCCCGGCGTCATCGCCGCGCTGTCGATGAACGACTTGGACGCAGCGATGCGCGAGCTCGAGCGCGCCGTCACCGGTCTCGGCGCCGCGGGCGTGCGGATCTTCACCAACGTCAATGGCAAGCCGCTCGACATGCCGGAATTCGCGCCGCTGTTCGCGGCAATGGCGGGCTACGGCAGGCCGATCTGGCTCCATCCCGTGTGCACGGCGGAAACCGCCGATTACGCCGCCGAGAGGCACTCGCGCTTCGAGCTCTGGTGGTGCTTCGGCTGGCCTTACGACACTTCGGTGGATGGCGTGGCTGGTCTTCGCCGGGCTCTTCGACCGCCATCCCGGGCTCGACATCATCACCCATCATCTGGGCGGCATAATCCCGTTCTTCGACAAGCGCATCGAGAGTGGGCTCGCCGTGCTCGGCAGCCGCAGGTGCGAGGAGGCTTGTTCCGGCGTTCTCGCCGACGCTGAAGCGGCCGCATATTGACTATTTCAAGATGTTCCATGCCGACACCGCGCTCTTCGGCGCCTCGCACGGGCTTTCCCGCGGCCTCGATTTCTTCGGACCGGAGAAGGTCGTCTTCGCCAGCGACGCGCCCTTCGGCCCTGTCGCCGCGACCCGCGACGCCGTCGCCTCGCTTGACATCGACGCCGCGAGAGGCGCGCGGATCTTCTGCCGCAATGCCGAACGTCTGCGGCGGCGGAAATTGTCTTAGCTCCGCGATCGCCGCCGCATCGCCGCGGCGGATCGAGCGCGCTATAGTGAGGGCACCGCTCTCGATCCCTGCTCTCGTCCCGGAGGCGCGTCGTGCAGTTCGGCATCGGACAACCCGTGCGTCGCAAGGAAGACCGCCGCTTCATCACCGGCTCCGGCCGCTATCTCGACGACATCGCGTTCCCGGGCGAGGTCTTCGCCTATGTCCTGCGCTCACCTCACGGACACGCAGCGATCCGGTCGATCGACGTTGCGGCGGCGAAATCCGCGCCTGGCGTACTGGCGGTGCTGACCGGCGCCGATGCCGAGGCCGACGGCGTGCGCCCGGTGCCGTGCCTTGCGCCCGTTGCGGTGAAGCCGGGCACGCCGCCGCAGAACTTTCCGCGCCGCACCGTGCTTGCGACCGACCGCGTGCGCCATGTCGGGGACGCCGTGGCGCTGGTGATCGCGGCGACGCGCGATGAGGCCAAGGACGCGGCCGAGCGGATCGCGGTCGAGTACGCCGCCTTGCCGGCGGTCGTCGACATTCGCGCGGCCGTGGCGCCCGGCGCGCTGCAGATCTGGCCCGAGGCGCCGGGCAATGTGAACTTCGTCTGGGCCGACGGCGACAGGCAGAAGACCGAGGCGGCCTTTGCCAAGGCCACGCGCGTCATCGGCGTCGAGCTGGTCAACAACCGCATCGTGCCCAATTCGATGGAACCGCGCGGCGCGATCGGCGTCCATGACCCGGCCGAAGGCGGCTACACGCTCTACGCGTCGAGCCAGGGCGCGCATCTGCTCAAGGAGATTCTGACCGGCGCCATCCTGCCCGACACCGACCCCGCCAAGATCCGAATCATCACGCCCGATGTCGGCGGTGGCTTCGGCATGAAGATCTTCGTCTATCCCGAATATGTCATGGTGCTGTGGGCGGCGCGCCGCCTCGGCCGTCCGGTGCACTGGATCGCCGAGCGCAGCGAGGGCTTCGTTTCCGACACGCAAGGCCGCGACCATGTGACCAAAGCCGAGCTCGCCCTCGACCGCGACGGCAAATTCCTCGGCATCCGCGTGGCCACGCTGGCCAATCTCGGCGCCTATCTCTCGAATTTCGGCCCCATCATCCCGACCGAGGCCGGCAAGGGTATGCAGACGGGCGTCTACGCCATCTCCGCTGCCTATGTCGAGGTCACCGGCGTCTTCACCAATACCGTGCCGGTCGACGCCTATCGCGGCGCGGGCCGGCCCGAGGCCGCCTATATGCTGGAGCGGCTGGTCGACCGCGCCGGACGCGAGACCGGGTTGGGCGCCGCCGAGATTCGGCGCCGCAACTTCATCCCGGCCGCCGCGATGCCCTACAAGACCGCGCTCGGCCTCACCTATGACAGCGGCGATTTCGCCGGCAATCTCGATGCCGCATTGCGTGCGGCCCAGTGGGAGGGGTTCGCCGCGCGCAAGGCGGAAGCGGCGCGGCGCAACCGGCTGCGCGGCATCGGCTTGAGCTATTACATCGAAGTCTGCGGCGGCGCGCCCGGCGTGCCGGCGCTGCTGCGCTTCGAGTCCGACGACACCGTGACGCTCTTTGTCGGCACGCAATCGAACGGCCAGGGGCACGAGACCGCCTATGCCCAGATCGTCGCCGAACGTCTTGGCATCCCCTTCGAGCGGATCACGTTGCGCCAGGGCGACACCGCGGCGATGAAAAGCGGCAGCTTCACCGGCGGTTCTCGGTCGGTGCCGGTGGGCGGCGTTGCCGCGCGGATGGCGGCGGATGTCGCCATCGACAAGGGAAAGCCCCTTGCCGCCGATCTGCTCGAGGCCGCCGCTGCCGATATCGAGTTTCGCGCGGGCACTTACGTTGTCGCCGGTACCGACCGGATGGTCGACATCTTCGCCGTCGCCCGCGCCGCGGGTCCTGAAAAGCTCGAAGGCGAGGCGGCGTTCGCGCCGGAGGTCGCCACTTTCCCCAATGGCTGCCACGTCTGCGAGCTCGAGATCGATCCCGAGACCGGCGCCGTCGCCATCGTCAACTACACCGTGGTCGACGATTTCGGCGAGGTGATCAACCCGCTGCTGCTCGGCGGCCAAGTGCATGGCGGCATCGCCCAGGGCATCGGCCAGGCCTTGCTGGAGCGCGTGGTCTATGACCGCGACGGCCAGCTGCTCACCGGCTCCTTCACCGACTACGCCATGCCGCGGGCCCGCGAGATGCCGGCGTTCGATTTCCGCTGGAATGTCATTCCTTGCCGCACCAATCCGCTCGGCATCAAGGGCTGCGGCGAGGCCGGCGCGATCGGCGCGCCGCCCGCGGTGATCAATGCCGTCATCGACGCGCTCGCGGAACGCGGCGTCGACATCGACATGCCGGCGACTCCCGAACGGCTCTGGCGCGCGCTGCGGTCCGGCGGCTAGCGCTTGCCGGCCGGGCGAACCAGAAGCATAGTTCGGCAAAACGCCAAAGGAAGGAACCATGCCGATCCCGGTGACCAAACCCTCGCGCGAGCAGATGATGAAATGCGTCGCACGATTCAGGGATCTCTACCGCGCCGACCACAGCCTGCCGGACTGCCATGTGCCGGGCTACGAGCGCACGCTGATCAACGTCCTCGGATTTGCCGCGCCGCAGGCTTCGGCGGATATCCGGGCCTATTCGCCGGTAGGCGACCAGGCGAAGCCTTACATCACGCATCTGAAGGCCGGGTTCGGCATCGCCTTTGTCGAGGCCGAGCCGGGCAAGGGCGTGATGATGCACAACCACGACACCAACGAAACCTTTATGCCGGTGGTCGGCACCTGGCGCGTCACCTGGGAAGGCGACAAGGGCGACGACTTCGTCGTGCTGGAGCCGCTCGACCTCATCTCGGTGCCGCCGCAGATGCAGCGGCAGTTCCATTGCCTGCGCGCGCCTGACGGCCAGGCGAAGGGCGTGCTGCTCGTCGTCATCGGCGGCGACCAGCCTTCGGCAGAATTCTCGCCTGAGGCCGAGGCTGTCCTCATGGCGCGTGGCCTCATGCCGCCGGCTCAGAAGCGCGCGTCCTGACGCGGGAAGTCGGGCGGCAGGACCGCGTTGCGTCCCTTCGGCATTCGAAGCTTAAGCTGCTCATGTCGCCGAATCCGCGGGCCTTGCGGCCGTCGAGCTCGGCATCCGCCGATTCGCAATTGTCCTCGAAGAAATAGAGCCCGTGCCGGTCGGCGAAGCCGCGCATGGATCGCGCGCGTGCGCCGCGTCAGCGCCTCCTCGAGACGGCGGCAATCCATGTTGAGCGTGTCCAGCTCGACATCAACGAAGCGCAGCCGCATTCCGTATTGATGCAGCGGATGATACGTGGTGGCCCGGGAGGCCCGGCCGCAAGGCATGTGGCGGTTGCGCCAGCCTCAGACGTCGAGATTCGCCACTTCCAGAGCGTTCGCCTGGATGAAGTCGCGTCGGGGCTCGACCACGTCGCCCATCAGGGTCGAGAAGGTCGCTTCGGCGAGGTCGGCATGCGGCACCTTGACCTGGAGCAGTGTCCGCGCATCGGGGTCGAGCGTGGTCTGCCAGAGCTGCTCCGGATTCATCTCGCCCAGGCCCTTGTAGCGGCCGATGTCGCCCTTCTTGGGACCGAGCTCTAGCACCGCCTCCACCAGGCCCGAGGGGCCAGTGACGACGGTCTCCTTGTCCCGGGCGATGAGCTTGCCGGGCTTAGAGTAGACGTCCTGCAGCTCGCCGGTGCGCTCGTCGAGCCGGCGCGCCTCGGCGCTGCGCAGCAGCGCGATGTCCAGCACGCGGCGCTCGGTCACGCCGTGGCGCGTGTGCGTCAGCACGAAGCCCTCCTTCGCCACCACCTCGCCGGTCCAGCCGCGCTCGGTCTCGGGCGCCAGCTGGTCGAGCCGCGTGGCGAGATAGCGGACCGCCTGCTGCGCCGCCCCCTTGTCGGCGAGCAGCGCCGGGTTCAGGAGGCCGGCGATCGCCGCCTGCTCGACGACGTCAAGCGAGCCGACCTTGCGCTGCAGCGGCTGCAGCAGCGTGCGCATCAGCCGCGCCTGCTCGACCAGCGCCTGGAGATCGTTCGCGGCGCGCTGCACGCCGTCATGCTGGCGGAACACGGCGTCCTTGAGGCCGGCGGCGATGCAGTACTCCTCGAGCGCCGCGTCGTTCTTGAGATAGACCGCCTTGCCCGAGCCGCGCTTCACCTGATAGAGCGGCGGCTGGGCGATGTAGAGATAGCCCTTGTCGATGAGCTCGCGCATCTGGCGGAAGAAGAAGGTCAAGAGCAGCGTGCGGATATGGCTGCCGTCGACATCGGCGTCGGTCATGATGATGATGCGGTGATAGCGCGCCTTCTCGGCGTCGAACTCCTCCGGCCCGATGCCGGTGCCGAGCGCGGCGATGAGCGTGCCGATCTCGGCCGAGCTCAGCATCTTGTCGAAGCGCGCGCGCTCGACGTTGAGGATCTTGCCTTTGAGCGGCAAGATCGCCTGGAAGCGGCGATTGCGGCCCTGCTTGGCCGAGCCGCCGGCGCTGTCGCCCTCGACGATGAAAAGCTCGGACTTCGCGGGGTCGCTTTCCTCGCAATCGGCGAGCTTGCCCGGCAGGCTCGCGATGTCGAGCGCGCCCTTGCGCCGCGTCAGGTCGCGCGCCTTGCGCGCCGCTTCGCGCGCGGCCGCAGCCTCCACCACCTTGGCGACGATGCGCTTGGCGTCGGAGGGGTGCTCCTCGAGCCATTGCTGCAGCTTGTCGCCGACGACGCCCTCGACCACCGGCCGGACCTCGGAGGAGACCAGCTTGTCCTTGGTCTGCGAGGAGAATTTGGGGTCGGGCACCTTGATCGAGAGGATCGAGGTGAGACCCTCGCGCATGTCCTCGCCGGTGAGCGGCACCTTCTCCTTCTTGGCGAT
>JASHRZ010000576.1 GCA_030037055.1 Alphaproteobacteria bacterium | reverse complement strand
GAGCGAGATCCGCCCCCGCCGAGAACACCGCCTGGTCGCTGCGGATATGGAGAACTGCGGTGTCCTCGCGCGTTTCGAGCGCGTCGAGCACGGCGCCGAAGCGATCGATCCACTCGTCATTGATTGCATTGACCGGCGGGCGCGACAAGGTGACGACGAGCGCGCGTCCGACCTGCTGGCTGCTGAGCATGGGCATCCCCGGTTTAGTTGCGACCCGGAACTGAACGCTCATTCAGTTGAATGAATGGTCGTTCAGCCAAGCCAGGCTGTCAAGCGGATTCGGCGGGACGACATTTTGTCGCAGGGCGGCGGCTTGGGTCAGCGTCTCGCCGCGGCCGCCGCCTTGCGGCTCGCGCGCAGCTTCCGGTATTGCCGCCGCCCCTTTGGCGTGAGCAAAGCGTTCAGCAGGAAATCCAGCCCCTCGTCGATATACTGCTCGAGCGTGCACAGCTCGCGCATACGCCAATGCTTCAGCGCCCAGCTGTGAGCGAAAGTGACGAAATGGTAGGTCGCGAGCTCGATGTCGACGTCGCGGAAGAGGCCGTGCCGGACGCAATCGCGCAGACACTCGGCGATGAACTCGTTGGTCTCGATCTCGGCATTCTTGATGAGGTCGCGCCGCGCCTTGGGGAGCGACTTGGTCGAGCGATAGGCGAGGACGGTCGCCTCGCGCCGGCTGTCGACGACCCGGCAATAGGCGTCGACAGCGACCCAGCAGCGGGTCAGCGGATCGCTCACGCCCGCAAGCGCCGCAGGGATTTCGCGCTTGTAGGAGTCGAGCACGCTGAGCAGCGCGAGCAGCAATACGTCATCCTTGTCGTGGACGTATTGATAGATGAGTCCGATACTGACGCCGGCCTTGCGCGCCACTTCCTGCATCGTGGTCGTGTAGAAGCCCTGCTGCGAGAACAGCTCGACCGCGGCGGCCACGATCTGGCCGCGGCGGCGCTGCACCAACGCCGCATCGGCGACTTGGCTCTTGATTGCGAGATCCGCCGTATCGGTCATGTCATGCACCTTTCGCCCTGTCGTCGTCCGCTCGACTGCGGCATCGCGCCCGTTTCCGCCGCCGTCGGATCTCCGCACTCTCTTCTCCCGCACCGGCCGATCGCGTGGCCGCAAGCCTCTCCGCGCCGCCGGAGCGCCGGGGAGCGGTCCTTGGCGGAGGTGCGGCAAAAAAATCGTTGACTCCGCCCGCGGATATGAATGATCATTCGTTCAACTGAATGGATATTCACTCATGTGCCCGGCGGTTGTCAAATGCAATTGTGAGGCACGGGTCGGCAGGCGCGGCGGCGGCCGGCGGAGAGCCGATGCCATGAAGCTCCTTCTCGGAGATCCCCCTCTCTTCGGCGCCAGGGAAGGCGGGCCGCCATGACGGAAGCCTCCGCCCGAGCCGGCATGAATGCGTGCGACGCTCTCCTCGGACCCACGCTCGCCGCGGGACACGGGCACACCCCGGCGCTGATCCACCGCGAGACGTGCCTTACTTACGCCGAGCTCGGGGCGCTGGTGAACCGTTTCGGCAATGCGCTCGCGGCAAAGGGCGTCGGCCGCAGCGATCGGGTGCTGCTTCTGCTCAAGGACACGCCCGAACTCGTCGCCGGCTTCCTCGCGACGATGAAGCTGGGCGGCGTCGCCGTCGCCTTGAACACGCGCTCGGCCGCGAGGGATCTGCGGTTCGCCATCGCCGACAGCGCCTGCCGGGCGATGTTCATCGACGGCGATTTCCTCGATCTCTTCGACGAGGCGGTGAGCGAGGGCGCGCATCGCCCGCCGGTGCTGGTGGTCTGCGGCGGCGCGGGCGAGCCTGCCGCGCCGGCGGTCAGCCTCGGCGCTTTCCTCGGCAACCGGGCGGACCGGCTGGAGAGCGCACCGATGGCGCCCGACGACATGGCGTTCTGGATCTACACCTCGGGCACGACCGGAACGCCCAAGGCCGCCATGCATTGTCATCGCGACGTGCTGCCCGGCGACCGGCATCTCGGCGAAATCCTCGGCGTCAAGCGGGGCGATCGGCTGTTCTCCTCCTCGAAGCTGTTCTTCTCCTTCGCGCTTGCCCATTGCCTGCTCGGCGGGTTGCGCGTGGGCGCGACGGTCATCCTCGACGACCGTTGGCCCGACAGCGACGCCGTCGCCGACACTGTCCGCCGCCACCATCCCCATATCATGTTCAGCGTGCCGACCATCTATCGCAACCTTCTGCGCGACGGCCATGCCACGGATGACGCCTTCCGCTTGGTGCGCTGCTTCGTCTCCGCCGGCGAGAAGCTGCCGGCCAGCCTGTTCGAGCGCTGGCGGCAGGCCACGGGCAAGCCGATCCTTGAGGGCATCGGCGCCACCGAGACGTTGTTTCTGTTCATCGCCAACACGCCCGCTTCCTACCGCGCCGGGGCCACCGGCCGGCCGCAGCCCGGGGTCGAGTTGCGTCTCCTGGACGAACGCGATCGGGCCGTCGCCGAGCCCGGCGTCTGCGGTGTCCTGTGGGTGCGCATGGCGTCCTTGTGCAGGGGCTATTGGCGGCAGCCGGAAAAGACCGCCGCGAGCTTTGCGGACGGTTGGTACCGCACCGGCGACGTCTTCAGCTTCGACGGCGAAGGATGGTGGTATCACCATGGCCGCGCCGACGATCTGCTGAAGATCTCGGGGCAATGGGTGTCGCCGGGAGAGATCGAGGATTGCGCCCTGGCGACGACGGGGGTTCTCGATGCCGCCGTGGTCGGCGTCGAGAACAGCGAGGGGCTGACGCGCCTGTCGATGTTCGTGGTGCCCGCCGACCGCCAAGGCGGTCCAGCGCTCGCCGCGCTGATCCAGGAGCGCATCAGGTCGCAGCTGTCGATTTACAAATGCCCGCGCAACATCCGCTTCGTCCCTGAGATTCCGCGCACCGCCACCGGCAAGATCCAGCGTTTCCGCCTGCGCGAGCTGGCGCGCGAGATGCCGGCGGCAAGCGAGAGCATGCCATGCATTGGATAGGAGCCTGTTCCGCGCCGCGCCGGAATCCGCTCTTGCCGTCACTGCCGGCTTCTTCGGAGAGACCGCCATGACGCCGTCGTCCCAGCATCTCGATCTCACGCTCGTCGCCGCGCTCGCGCGCCAGGGCGCCCGCCAGGCCGTGCGCGACGAGATGGATGCGCGCGACCGCTACATCCCGAGCGAGGTCGGCGAGGATTGGCTGCATGTGGGCGTCGTCCAGCATCTCCGCCGCCACCTGCGCGCGCCGGGCGCGCCGCGATATCGCGTCCATGACGACTATCAGGACTGCGAGATCGGCAATCTCGCTTGCGACTATCCGCACCTGATCGACGTCGTCGTGCTCTACCCTGCGAGCGGCGCTCCGGGCGCGCGCGATCACGCGCCGGCGGTGGGCGTCATCGAGATCCGCAAGGATTTCGCGGATCTCCCGGACGACGCCGCGCGCCTCGGCCGCATGACGCCGGGCCCGCCGGACGAACCGCCGCTGCAATGGGTGCTGCAGCTTCTGCTGGTCGACGGCGCGAGCCCGGAGCAGGTGCTGGCGCGGGCCGGCGAGGCCAGGTCCATCGCCGCGCGCTACGGGCTGCTGCCGTTGAACGATTGCGAGCCGGAGCGGGCCGCGCCGCCCGACGCCGCGCGCCCGGTCGAGCGCTGGTTCGACGTCGCGTGCTACGGCAAGACCGTCGCGGCCTGACTTTGCCGCGCCTTGCTGCCGGCGTCCGGTCATCGCGGCGCCGGCTCGCGCGGAAATGAAGTCGCTTACGAGATCGAAATCGGTCGATCTGGAAACGCGAGCTGCTCGCGGTCGCGCCAGTCGGGCCGGACATAGTTGATCTCCATGAGGCGGCGGACGCCGATGATCGGGCGAGGATCGAAGCCGTGCCAGGTCGCCGGGCCCGGAACGAAGATAACGCCGGTGTTGAACTCTCCCGAGGATCGGCCGACCCAGCGGCGCTCGGCATCGTAGATGTCGGTGCCCCAATCCCGCGCATCCGGCCCCGTGAAGAGGTAGATGACCATCGAGAACAGCTTTTCCGGGATGTCGCGATGGGGCTGCAGCCAAGCGCCGTCGGTATCCTGGATGTATTCCATCCTGAGATAACTTCCCTCGGTCCTGATCTCGCAGGTCTCCGCCATCAGTCTTGCAACCTCCGTGCGCTGCAAGGCGTCCGACAGCGCCGCGCAAGCCCTAAACTTCGAGCGGAGCAGCGGGGTAATGAAGCAGCGGTGCTTGTTGTAGGTGTCGCGCGTCCCGTCCGTTCTGCCAAGCTGCGGCGGGGCGATGGGCATCGTCAGGATAGCCGTGCAGAGCTGCTCGGGGAGTATGTCGGCGATCTTCCAATGCCGATAGGGCCACTCGTCGCGCACCGCCCGCCGCACGGATTGGCTGAAGTGCTCGGCAACTTCGCTGGCGTCCGGCACCGGTGGATAGACCATGGCTTGTCTCCTCTGCCATTCCGACGGAAGCCCGCCCTCGACCTCGGCCTTGCTCTCCGCGCTCGTCGCAGCGCTGGGATCGGGCGCAGATCACCAGCCCGGCAGTCGCCTCGGTGCCCAGTCGATCGCCTTGCGCAGCAGGGGCACCGACTTCGCGAAGGCGCTGACGCTGTGCCGCCAATACTCGCGTTGGACGTACCAGTCGGAATCGACATAGCAGAGCTGCAGGCTCATGCGCTGGCCCTTTTGCGGCAGGAAGCCGTGCCACGAGTGGTCGCAGACGCGGAACATCAGCATCCGGCCGAATTCGGGCGGAAACTCGAAGGCGCAGTCGTTGCGATCGGCGCTGCGAAGCACGCGCAGCCGACCGCGCTCGTAAGGCCATTCCCGGCTGAAGCCGACCAGGACCGTGACAATCTTGTGCTTGGAGTCGGGGTGGGCATAGCCCTCGTTGTAGTGGCCTGTGGTGTTGCCCATCATGACAATGCAAGGCGGACAGGCGCTGAGGTCCATATCGAATTTCCGCTCGACAAGACCGCGGAAACGGGGAGTGAGGAGGTCCTGCACGACGGCGCCGAATTTGGGTCCATAGCGAAGATCCGGAAGCCCATAGCTGCCGCGATCGGGTATGCGCGGCGCATCGGCCAACACCTCCTCCTTCCAGCGCGAATCAATCGCGTGCTCGACAAAGGCAAAGTCATAGGGATCGTGGCGGAGCTCCGCAGCGGCAATCGCCACCTCGTCGATCATTGCCAATGGCGCGCTGGCATCTTGCATGGATCACCCCCTGGGTCCGGACCGAGACCATGTCCCCATCAGTCATCATGCGGGTCCGGACTTTGATCTAGATCAATCGCCTGCCATTGCGTGGCTGCGACAAATGCGCCCATCGCGGCGGATGTATTCATTCTTAAATGCAAATGATCATGAGGCGAGTGCCAGGCTTTGTTGCTCTTCCCTCGACATCCTCCGCGATGGGAAGGCCATCAACAGCCGGCATTCTTCGGCACGCCTCGGCGTGGACCGCAGGGCTCGACGAGATCGACCTGGCAGCCTCACCCGCCGAAATTCTCATGCGCCTCGCCGACCACCAGCAAAACGTGTTGGCGAGCTTCTAGCGTGGAACCGGAAAGCGCGCGATCCGCCAGCATCGCACGGGGCCTCACCGGACGCATGCCGACGGCCTTGCGCCCGGCATCCTTCATCACCGCTCTATGGTCTGGCTCGCGGAGCTGGCGCTCCCGGTTGCGCCCCTAACCCGACTCCGCCGGCGCGTGGGCGCCGCGGCTGCGCGCATGGCGATTCCAGGCGGCGGCGCCATTGCCGAGCCGCCACATGGCCTCGCGAATGCGCGGCAGCGCCAGCCGCGCCGCCGCCTCGCCGGCGGCGATGCATTCGGCGGCGCGGTGGAATTCGAGATAGCCTACGTGGCCGAGGCGCGGCGCGATCATCACATCGGGCGGATCGCCGGCCAGGCGCGCGCGGCTGATGCGGTCCTGGACGATGTGGAGCGAGCGCGCCAGCACGCCGAAAGTGCTGGGCGCGCCGTTGCGGCGCCGGAAATATGCGCGGATGAAGCCGCCCTCGGCGCCGCCTTCGGCGACGTCGCGCTGCTCGAGGTCGAGCGCATCCTCGCCGGCCGGCGCCGGGCCGAAGACGTCGGCGTTCAAATTGACCGCGATGGTGAGCTCGGCGCCCATGGCGCGGCAGACCGAGACCGGCACCGGATTGACCAGCGCCCCGTCGACGAGCCAGCGCCCGTCCCGCGCCACGGGCGGGAAGAGGCCGGGGATGGCATAGGAGGCGCGCACCGCGTCGATGACGCTGCCCTCGCTCAGCCACACTTCGTGGCCGGTGTTGAGATCGGTGGCGACGGCGACGAACGGCTTGGCGAGCTGGTCGATCGCGGCCTCGAGCAGCGTCGGATGAAAGATGCGCAGGATGCGGCGGCCTGCGATGATGCCGCCTTGGCCGAAATCGAAATCGAAGAGGCGGCTCATGCGCGCCTTGGTGAGCTTCAGCGCCCAGCCCTCGAGCTCCTGGGTGCCGCTGCCCAGGTGAACGGCGCCGATCAGCGCGCCGATCGACGTGCCGCAGACGAGGTCCGGCACGATGCCCTCGCTCTCCAGCACCCGCAAGACGCCGATATGACCCCAGCCGCGCGCCACCCCGCTGCCAAGCGCGATACCGATTCTGGCCTTCATGCTGCTGTCCTTCCGCACAGCTATAACGAGCGACTCCAGGCGGGCGCAACGGCGCCCGTCCCTGATGATGGAGCATAGCTCGGGGCGGGCGGCGAAAAATCGGCCAAAATGGCGTTTTTGCATGCATTTTAAGCAATGAGCCTTGCCGCCTGGGGCAACGCCTGGAGTTCCCTTGAACGCAACCGGGGGATACCCCGGGGCCTTCAGGACCAAGCGACTAACCCCGCGATGAAAGCACCCTCGCCTTTTGGCTCGATTTGTTCGAGAAGGCGCTTCAGCGCCTAGGCTGTCGGATCGAGGCATCGCTCCTCGCCGCGGCGGCGCTTTCTTTGCGGGGACGGGGGAAG